>NZ_BAAFGR010000011.1:0-80319 GCF_041154655.1 Nocardia sp. JMUB6875 | reverse complement strand
GGTGCGCACGGTGGTGGCGGCGCGGAGGGTGTCGGGGGTCAGGAGTTCGCCGGAGAGGGCGGCGGCGTAGAGGCGGGCCGCGCCTCGGGCGGTGACCGTGGCGGAGGCGGGGACGGCGAGGCGCCGGATTTCGGGGCGGTTGGCGAAGTCGGCGACCGGGGCCACGGCGGGTGGGGCGACGCGGTGGAAGGCCGGGGGCATGTGGTTCAACACCGCGGACCAGTTTCCGTCGTAGAGGGTGGCGACCCGGACATCCTCGGGCACAGCGAAATACAGGTCGCCGGAGATACCCAGCGGAGCGGTGATCTCGTCGAGGACCGCGTCGATGGGTCGACCGGTTGCGCGGTACACGATTTCGGCGACGAGGTGTCCGTAGGTCCAGCCGTGGTAGCCGGTGGCGGTGCCGGGTTCCCATTCGGGGCGTTGTTCGGCCAGCCAAGAGGTGACCCCGGCGACGTCGGTGAACTGCTCGACGGTGATCTCCGCGGGCAGGTAGGGAAGGCCCGCCGAATGAGTGAGGACCTGGCCGACGGTGACCGATTCCTTTCCGCGCACGCCGAATTCGGGCCAGTACTTGGCAACCGGCGCGGCGTAGTCGAGCACGCCGCGCTCCACCAGCGTGGCGACGACCAGGCCGGCGATGCCCTTGCCCGTCGAGAACGAGGGGAACAAGGTGTCGCCGTCCACCGCCCAGCCGGTGGCGGTGTCGGCCACGCCGGCGTACGCGTCGATCGCGAGTTCCCCGTTCACGTAGGCAGCTACCTGAATGCCGGTTTCCTGGCCGGAATTCACGAGTCCGTCGAGCAGGTTCTGAATCATGATGTCTCTCTGAGCTATTGGTTGATCGAGTATCAGAAGTCGCGGACGGGCGCACCGAACCAGCGGGTCAGCGCAAGTTCGAGGCCGTCGAGATCGCCGTCGTCGGCGGCCCAGGCGACACAGCCGTCCGGTCGCACGAGCATGGCCGAGAGCGACTGTGCCTCAGCGAGCTTCGCCGTGACGACGCGAACACGATCACCCCATGCGGAAACGCGGTCACGCAGTGCCGAGGAGTCGGCGAGGTCGAACAGCACCGCCTTCCCACTGCCGAAGTGCTCGGCCACGCGGGTACCGTCGGACAGCTCGAGATCGGGAACCGGTGCGCCGGTACGGGAATGGCCGCCGCCCAGGTCATACCGGTGCAGTACACCGGAGATCTTCTTGAAGATCATCGTCGCGCCATCGCGGCTGCCCAGGAGTTCCTCGGTGACCGCACGCATGGCCCGGCTGCGCGGGTCGGTGCGCATGATCGCGATCTGCGCGCGCGTCCACTCCAGCACCCACTCACCGATCGGATGACGTTCGGAGGTGTACGTGTCGAGCAGATCCTCCGGCGCCCACCCCGCCACCACGGCGGCGAGCTTCCAGCCGAGATTCACCGCGTCACCGATGCCGAGGTTGAGGCCCTGGCCACCGAACGGCGAATGCACGTGCGCGGCATCGCCCGCCAGCAGCACCCGCCCCTTGCGGTAGTCGGTGGCCTGGCGCGTGTTGTCGGTGAAGCGGGTCGCCGAAATGACCTTGGTGATACGAACATCCGCGCCCGAGACCCGGCGCAGACTGGCTTCCAGCTCTTCGGCGGTGATGGCGGCGTTCCGGTCGGCGGGCGGACCGTCGAGTTCGACGGTGAGGAAGCGTCCGGGCACCGGACCGTACGTGTAGATGCCGGTGGGCGTCGTGTGCCAACCGGGTTCGAGCCCCTCCGCCCCGGTCATCTCCACCAACGCCTGCCGACCGGTGATCTCGGGATCGACTCCCGGGAAATCGAATTCGGCGAGCTTGCGAACCAGGCTCCGACCACCGTCACAGCCGACCAGCCAGCCGGTACGCACGATCCGATCACCGCAATCGACGGTGACACCGATGCCGTCGTCGTCGAAACCGGCCACCTCGACACCGCGCCGGATCTCCACGCCCAGCTCGACGGCCCGCCGCGCCAGGATCGTCTCGATGGCCTGCTGCGAAACCAGGAATGCCTCACCGGCCGGACCGATCTCCGCGAAAGCGGCATCCTCGAAATCGATCCGATTCGGATCGACCATGATGCCCGCGAAATGTCCTACGGCCGGGCGGCGCTCATTCGTACGGACCGGCATGGACTTCCCCGTGTCACCCAGGAACTGGCGGAATCGCTCCAGAGCGGCCTCCTGCACGGCAACCAGGTCCGGCAGCAGACCGCGCCGGTCGAAAGCCTGGGCGGTGGGCACATTGATCGCACCCGCCTTGACGGTCTGGTCGATCTCGGTGAGCCGTTCGACCACCAGCACGTCCACACCCGCCAGCCGCAGCTCGCACGCCAGCATCAAGCCGACCGGCCCGGCCCCGACCACCACCACATCGCGCATCTCGTTCATGAGAAGCACTGTGCCGGTCCACGATTGCTCGGACCTTGCATCGCCTTGCGCGCCACTTGCGGCGGACGACACGACCTAATTGCACGCGGCGACGCGCTGCAGAATCCGGAGGTCGTCGGGCGTGGGCAGCTCGCGGAACTTTCCGCTCGCCACCGCTCGCCCGTGCAGCGGCGGGTTGTCCCGGATCGCCAGCAGACCGCCGCCCGCGATCCAATGAACCCAGTCGTCGTAGGCGCGATCGGCCGCGGCGCCGTCCGGGATGGTGATCAGTAGCAGCCGGACCGGGGTTCGCCAGGTGCGGACGGTGTCCAGGTAGGTATTCATATCGGCCGGATCCGGCCCCGCGCCGACTTCCAGCACCACGCCATTTCCGACATACGGCCGCACGGACTTCTCGATTTGCTCTGGGAGTGCCGACAATTCGCGCACGGTGACGACCAGCGAGGGAGACGCCATTCGAAAGCCTTTCTCCCGCCCGCTCATTCATGCGGATTCCCTATACCGCGAGTTGCTCTACGAGCCCGACCATAGTAGCATCCGGACACGTGTCTGATCCCCATTCCGCCCGCTCAGCGGTGAGCATGGAGGCCACGCGTCGGCGCCTCACCGAGAAGCAGGCCGACACGGTGGACAAGCTGACGCGCGCGGCAATGGATGTGCTGTCCAAGGAGGGCTTCGCCGGGCTGACCGTGCGCATGGTCGCGGCCCAGGCCGGAGTCGGTACGGCTACCGCCTACACCTATTTCAGCTCGAAGGAACACCTGGTCGCGGAGATGTTCTGGCGGCGGCTGGCCGCGACCGAGGCGCCCCGCGACGACGAGTCGGATGCCACCGCCCGAGTCCTGGCCGTACTGCGCCAGATCGCCATGCTGATGGCCGACGAGCCGACCCTCGCGGGCGCGGTGACCGCGGCACTGCTCGGCACCGATCCCGATGTGGCGCATCTGCGCCTGCGGATCGGCGGCGAGATTCGGGTCCGCCTGATCGACGCGCTCGGCAGCGACTCCGATCCCGAACTCGTGGAAACCCTCGAAATGATCTACGCCGGTGCGCTGGTCCGCGCGGGCATGGGATACGCGTCCTACGCCGAAATTGCCGAGCGTATGGAAAAGGCCGCGCTGCGCATCCTGCGCAGTTGAATTTCGACTCCGGTTTTTCCATTCCCGATAACTCGCGATTCCGCCAGATCCCTTGCCGTGCAATGACTTCCGTAGTACCGTCTGGACAGGTGTCTACCCGGGAGGTCACAGATGACCCTGGTCAAACCGCGCGCGGTATCCGGTGGCGAGCATGAGCACGGCCACCTCGAGGAGTTCCGCACCGATCCCATCGCCCTGATGGCGCGGGTGCGCGAGGAATGCGGCGATATCGGCTCGTTCCGATTGGCGGATCGCGATGTCATCCTGCTGACCGGCGCGCAGGCCAACGAGTTCTTCTTCAGAGCCGGCGACGACGAGCTGGATCAGGCCGCGGCGTATCCGTTCATGAAGCCCATCTTCGGCGAGGGCGTGGTCTTCGACGCCCCGCCCGAGCGGCGCAAGGAGATGCTGCACAACACCGCGCTGCGCGCGGAGCAGATGCGCGGCCACGCCACCACCATCGCCCGCGAGGTCGACCGCATGCTGGCCCGCTGGGGCGATGCGGGCGAGATCGATCTGCTCGAATTCTTCGCCGAACTCACCATTTACACGTCCTCGGCCTGCCTGATCGGCACCAAGTTCCGCGAGGAGCTCGACGACCGCTTCGCGCACCTGTACCACGAGCTGGAGCGCGGCACCGACGCCTACTGCTACGTCGACCCCTACGCGCCCATCGAGAGCTTCCGCCGCCGCGACGAGGCGCGCTGGGAGCTGGTGAAGCTGGTCCGGCACATCATGGCCGGGCGGCTCGCGAATCCGCCGCGGGGCAAGGACGATCGCGACATGCTCGACGTGCTGGTGTCGGTGAACGACGAGAACGGCAAGCCGCGTTTCTCGGCCAGCGAGATCACCGGCATCTTCATCTCGATGATGTTCGCGGGCCACCACACCACCTCGGGCACCGCGGCCTGGACGATCATCGAACTACTCAGGCATCCGGACGTGCTGGCGAACGTCGTCACCGAGCTGGACACCCTCTACGCCGACGGCTCGGACGTGAGTTTCCATGCGCTGCGCCAGATTCCGAATCTGGAAGCGGTCCTGAAGGAGGCGCTGCGCCTGCACCCGCCCCTGATCATCCTCATGCGCGTCGCCCGCGAGGAGTTCGAGGTCTGCGGCCACCGCATCGATCCCGGCGACCTGGTGGCCGCGAGTCCCGCCGTCTCCAACCGGATTCCGGAGGCCTTCCCGGATCCGGAGCGCTTCGACCCGGGCCGCTACCTGGACCCCAACCAGGAGGACCTGGCCAACCGCTGGAACTGGATACCCTTCGGCGCGGGCCGCCACCGGTGCGTCGGCGCGGCCTTCGCGCTGATGCAGCTCAAGGCGATCTTCTCGATCCTGTTGCGGGACTGGGAATTCGAGCTGGCGCAGCCGTCGGACAGCTACCGCAACGACCACTCGAAGATGGTCGTGCAGCTGCAGCAGCCGTGCGCGGTGCGGTATCGCCGCCGCGCACGGCCCGCGGTCGACTAGAGCGCGGCCTCGATCGCGTCGATCACGGCCGGATCCTTCGGCTCGGTGCGCGGACGGAAACGACCCAGCACCGAGCCGTCCCGCCCGATCAGGAACTTCTCGAAGTTCCACTGGATGTCTCCGGCCTCACCGGCCGCGTCGGCGGTGGCGGTCAGCTCCGTGTACAGCGGGATCCGCCCCTCGCCGTTCACATCGGACTTCTCCAGCAGCGGGAAGTCCACACCGTAAGTGGTGGAACAGAATTCGGCGATCTCCTCGGCCGTTCCCGGCTCCTGCCCCATGAACTGGTTGCTCGGCACGCCGACGACGGTGAACCCCTTCGGCCCGTAGGTCTGCTGCAGCTCGACCAGGCCCGCGTACTGCGGGGTCAGCCCGCACTTGGAGGCCACGTTGACCAGCAGCACGACCTTGTCGCCGGCCAGTTCGGCCAGCGTGGTGGGCTCATCGGACAGGGTGCGCAGCGAAATCTCGCGAATATCGGTCACAACCACGAATAGTAGAACGGGTTCGACGGGGTCGTCGGTTCAGGAGTAGCTCACCCGCCAATGCTTGATCCCGTTGATCCACCCCGACCGCAATCGCTGCGGCGGCTCGACCTCGGTGATTTCCGGCATGGCATCGGCAATGGCGTTGAAGATGAGATCGATCTCGAGCCGCGCCAGATTCGCGCCGACGCAGAAGTGGTTTCCGGTGCCGCCGAATCCGACATGCGGATTGGGATCGCGGAACACATCGAAGGTGAACGGATCCTCGAACACCTCCTCGTCGAAATTGGCGGAGCTGTAGAACAATCCGACGCGCTGTCCCTCGCGAATGGCCTGCCCGCCGATTTCGGTGTCCTGCACGGCCGTGCGCTGGAACGCCACCACCGGCGTCGCCCACCGCACGATTTCATCCGGCGCGGTGCGCGGGCGCTGTTCCCGATACAGCTTCCACTGGTCAGGATTGTCCACGAACGCCTTCATGCCGTGACTGATGGCATTGCGGGTGGTCTCGTTGCCCGCCACCGACAGCAGGATGACGAAGAACCCGAATTCGTCGGAACCCAGTGCCTCGCCGTCGAGATCGGCGTTCACCAGCTGGCTGACGATATCGTCGGCCGGGCAGGCGCGCCGCTGTTCGGCCATGTTGTAGGCGTATCCGAGCAGCTCGGCGTTGGCGGTCATATTCTGCCCGGCGAATTCCGGATCGTCATAGTTCAGCAGCTGATTCGACCACGTGAACAGCTTGTGCCGATCGTCCTGCGGCACGCCCAGCAGTTCCGCGATGGCCTGCAGCGGCAGTTCGCAGGCCACCTGCTCGACGAAATCGCCGCCGCCGGTCGCCTTCGCCTCCCGCACAATCTTTTCCGCGCGCGCGGTGAGCGCCGCGCGCAGGCCCTCGATGGCGCGCGGGGTGAATCCCTTGGAGACGATTCGCCGAATCTTGGTGTGCTTGGGCGGATCCATATTGACCAGCAGCGCCTCGCGGCCGAGCTCGAGTTGTTCGGGCAGCGAGTCGGCGGGCATTCGGATGATGGAGCCCTTGCGATTCGAGGACCAGAGTTCCGGTCTGCGGGATATCTCCTTGACGTCCTCGTGCCGGGTGATGACCCAGTAGCCGTCGTCGTCCATGGGCGCGGCCTGCTCGGGGGTCTGCGCATTCCACCAGATAGGTGCGGTGCGCCGGAGCAAGGCGAACTCCTCGGCGGGACTATGGTCGGCCCAGAGTCCGGGGTCGGTGAAATCGAAGCCGGCCGGTAATGACGGAACAGACACTGTTCCTCCTCGGGCAAGGTGCCGCTATGATCACGAAATTGGAACGTGTTTCACACCGATTGAACCATGCCGACCTGCGGCTGGGCAGCGTTTCCAGCCACTCGTCCCAGCCAGTTCCCGCGCGCCCGCGCGACCCTCGCCGCGCAGCGCTCGTTCTGAAACATGTTCAGTGAGGCATGATTGGATCTTGTAACTGGACATTGCGTCCAGCGTGTCGGCAGACTAGAACTTGTTCTACAGTGATGCCAGGCACACTCGAAGATGAGGTAACTGATATGACCGCTTCCCCGGGCTCCACGAACGAGGCCGATTACGTCGTCGTAGGCGCGGGCAGCGCCGGCGCTGTCGTGGCGGGACGTCTCGCCGAGCGCGGCGCGCGGGTCATCCTGTTGGAGGCCGGACGCAAGGACAACACCCGCATGGTCACCATGCCGGGCGCGATCAGCATGGTGCACACGGTTCCGCAGCTGAAGAAGCGCGTGACCTGGAAGCAGTTCTCCATCCCGCAGAAGCACGCCAACGACCGCCGGATCCCGATGACGCGCGGCAAGGTGCTCGGCGGCTCCAGCTCCGTCAACGGCATGCTCTACGTGCGCGGCAACCGGGCCAACTTCGATTCCTGGGCCGCCGAGGGCAATACCGGCTGGAGCTACGACGACGTGCTGCCCGCCTACAAGCGCCTGGAGAACTGGCAGGACGGCGCGAACGACTACCGCGCCACCGGCGGCCCCATCGAGGTCACCCGTCAGCAGGACCTCACCCCGATCGCCCACGAGTTCATGACCGCCGCCGCCGATACGCTCGGCGCGCCGATCATCGAGGACTACAACGGCGAATCGCAGGAGGGCATCTCGATCTTCCAGCAGTCCGTGCGAAACGGCCTGCGCTACAGCTCCTCTCGCGGCTTCATCACCGATATGCCGAACTCCAACCTGACCGTGATCACCCACGCGCACGTCACCCGCGTGGTGATCGAGAACGGGCGCGCCACCGGCGTCGAGATCGTGGAGAAGAACGGCACCCGCCGGGTGGTGCGGGCCGGCAAGGAGGTCATCGTCTCCGGCGGTGTCATCGGCTCGCCGCAGATCCTCATGCTCTCGGGCATCGGCCCGGCCGCGCATCTGCGTGAGCACGGCATCGAGGTGGTCGCCGATCTGCCCGTCGGCCAGAACCTGCACGACCACCTGTTCGTGCCCATGACCTTCATCTCGAAAAAGGCCATCCACCGCGGTATTCCGACCCACTTCGCGAGCGGCATCCTGCAGGAGCTGCGCCGCCCGGGCAGTTCGTGGATGGGGCGCACCGTCTTCGAGGCGTGCGGCTTCGTCAAGACCAAGTTCGCCGAGGGCGACTACCCGGACATGCAGATCCACACCCTGCCGTGGAGCTACCCCATCCCCAACCAGGACGAGGACAAGCTGCACCTGGTCGATCGCCGCCCCGGCTTCACCATCTTCCCCAGCCTCATCTACCCGAAGAGCCGCGGCGAGATGAAGCTGGCCTCCGCCGATCCGTTCGCCTCGCCGCTGATCGACCCGGGCTACCTGAGCGACCCCCGCGACACCGAATTCCTCGTCGAGGGCATCCGGATGATCCGGGAGATCATGGCGCACAAGAGCATCGCGAGCGACTGGACCGAGGAGCTGGCCCCCGGGCCCGCGCTGATGGACGAGTCGGCGCTGCGTGCCGAGCTGCCCAACCGCGTGCACTCGATCTACCACCCGGTCGGCACCTGCCGGATGGGCGTGGACGAGCGGGCCGTGGTCGATCCGACGCTGAAGGTGCTCGGAGTTGAGGGACTGCGCGTGGCGGATGCATCGATCATGCCGAGCATCACCGGCGGCAACACCAACGCGCCGAGCTACATGATCGGCGAGAAGGCCGCCGAGTTCATCAACTGATTCGTAAGGACCTGCGGAGGAGTACTGCTACTTCCCTGGTAGCTCCGCCGCACGGGTTAGCGGCTCACGACCACCGCTAACCCGGACAGCCCCGGGCCTCGCTACCTCTCGGCCCGGGGCTGTTGTATTTCCTCAGGAGGAGTCATGGCGTCCCTGCCTGTCGATATCTGGCTGAACGCGCCGCTGGGCGACTCCGCCTCGCGTGCAGCGCAATTGCGTGAGCTCGGCGTGGACGGCGTATTCACCTTCGAGGGTGCGCACGATGTCTTCCTGCCGCTGAGCCTGGCGGCGACCGCCGGGGTCGACATCATGACGAACGTCGCGATGGCATTCCCGCGCAGCCCGATGCATCTCGCGCATACGGCGTGGGATCTGCAGGCGTTGTCGGGCGGGCGGTTCCGGCTCGGGCTGGGCAGTCAGATCCGGGCGCACATCGAACGCCGGTACGGCAGTGTCTGGTCGGAGCCGGTGGAGCGGATGCGCGACACCGTGCTCGCGGTGCAGGCGATCCTGCGGGCGTGGCAGGAGGGGGAACGGCTGGACTATCGCGGCCGGTTCTGGCAGCACACGCTGATGCCGCCGCAGTTCGTTCCGGGGCCGAATCCCTTTGGGGCGCCGCCGGTTCTGGTCGGGGCGCTCGGGCCGCGGATGACCGAGATGGCGGCGCGGGTGGCGGATGGACTGCTGGTGATGCCGTTCAATACCGAGCGGCATTTCCGGGAGCGGACCCTGCCGGCGGTGGAGAAGGGGCTGGCCGGGTCGGAGCGGCCGTTCCAGATCATCGTGGAAGCCATTGTGGCCATGGGTGATTCGGATAAAGAGTTGACGACGGCGCGCGCGGCGGTGCGGAATCTGCTGGCCTTCTACGGTTCCACGCCGTCCTATCGGCCGGTGTTGGATGTCGAGGGATGGGGTGAGCTGCAGCCCGAGCTGAATCTGCTGTCCAAGCAGGGGCGGTGGCGGGAGATGGCGGGGCTGATCGACGATTCGATGGTCGATGCGTTGACGGTCAGCGGGACGCCGGGCGAGTGCGCACGGCAGATTCGAACCCGATTCGGCGACAAGGCTTCTCGCGTCTGCTGCTATTTTCCGGGCTACCAGGTCGCCGATACCGCGATCGCCGACCTGGTCGCCGAGCTGCATTCGTGATCAGCCCACCATGATCGGATGGTCGAGTTCGAACAGGCTGCGGTGGCCGGTCATATCCGTGACCACCAGGCGCGGCAGGTTCGGGCCCTGGCCGTTGTAGACGTGGGAGGTGGCGGCGTCGGCGGTGGTCTCGTGCGTGCCGTCGCCGAAGTACCAGTCGTACTGCCGGATCGCGGTGCCCGCCTTGGCCGCGTCGAAGGCGACCGGGGTGCCCGGGTGGGTGGACATCCGGGAGGCGGTGAAGCCGCCGGGCGCCGCGCCGCCGCCGAACCAGTCGGCGAGATGCGTGTTCATCAGGAAGGCCGCGGCGTAGGTGCGCGCGCCGTCCAGATCGGGGAGGGCGGCGGCCGCGACGGTCATGCACTGCGGCAGCTCGCCGGGCTGCGTGCACGCCAGCTGGCGCAGCGAGACCGCCTCGTCGCCCAGCGGATTCATGGCCGGGCGGCGATCCCCGGTCTGCACGGCGTCCTGGGTGAACAGGCCGTCGGCGGCGGCCGCGAAGACCTCGCCCGCGGCGGTATTGACGTCGGTGGCGGCCTGCCGGAACACCTCCGCGGACAGCCGCACGAATTCCGACCAGCGCTGGGTCAGCCCCTGCGGCACCCGGCCCGCGTCGTAGCCGTGGAAGTAGTCGCCCACCAGGACCTTCGGCGCACCGGGCAGCTCGTGCGCGGCCTGCATGGCCTCGCGCATGCCGCGCCCGCCGTAACCGAGTTTGGCCCCGCTGAAGTAGGGCACGGCGGCGGCCGGATTCGCCGATTCCGCGCCCACGCCGCCGCATTCGCGGCGCACCGCGGCGGCCAGGTCCTGGGTGCCGGGGGTGACGCCGACGGGAATTCCGAAGAAGGGATCCAGATCGTTGAGGCAGCCGTCCAGGAGGACCAGATCGATGCGGTAGCCGTTGGCGGCGGCGTCGGCCGCGGCCTGTTCGAGCTGACAGAACACATCTAGGGTGGCGTCGTCACCGCCGGGGCAGGAGCCGTTCGCGCGGGCGGCCGGGGAGTCGAGGGTCGCGCCCGAGACGGTGTAGTCGTGCAGGTGCGCGGTGCGGCCGGTGCGGGCGCCCAGCGCCTCGGCGAACAGTCCCGCGAAGGTCCGGTCCTGGTCCAGGCTCTGTCCCCACAGCACCGAGTCGCCGACCGAAACCACATGCAGCGGAGCGCATTCCCGATTCACCCGGAAGTTCCAGGGCTTGCCGTACTCGCCGATGTCACCGCCGGGGACCCGGGCGCGGGCGTCCACCCGGAGCAGGCCGTCGGGGGGTAGCTCGTCGCGGGGGATGTCGAAGCCGACGGTCATCACCTCGTTCTGCACCACCGTGATGCCGCTGCGAATCGGCTGGCCGCCGCCCAGGATTCGCCATTCCACCTCGGCGTGCTCGGGCACGCCCGGCGGTAGATAGACGGCGGTGGTGCCGTGTAGCGCGCCGGTGCAGGGCCCGTCGTGCGGGGTGCTGACGTCGAGGATCAGGGGTAGGTCCGATATCCGGGGTAGGTCGCCTAGTGGGTCGGCCTGGGCTTGCGCCACCGTTCCGGCCACCGCGATCGCACCCGCCAGGGTCGGCAGCAAGGCCGCACGACACTGCCGGGATCGCCACAACTTCACATGCTCCTCCTGGGGTTCCGCAATCTGACAGCAGACATGGTGCGGACGGGTCGCCGGAGGGGCGCGCCGGGCACGCCGAAATGGCCGAATTTAGTCCGTTCTACCTGCATATCTGCTAGACAAAGGGGATGAACGCGAGAAATCTGACACTCGCAACACTGGCCTTCGCCCTCACCTTCTGGGCGTGGAATCTCGTTGGTCCGCTATCGAGCAGCTACACCAAGGATCTGGGGCTCTCGCCCGGGCAGCAATCGCTGCTGGTCGCCACCCCGGTCCTGGTCGGGTCGCTGGGCCGGATTCCGGTGGGCGTGCTCACCGACAAGTTCGGCGGGCGACTCATGTTCACCGTCATCGCGTTCGTCTCGATCATCCCGACGCTACTGGTGGGTTGGTCGAATTCCTTTGTGGCGCTGATCATCTGGGGATTCTTCCTGGGCATCCCCGGCACCTCGTTCGCCGTCGGCGTGCCGTTCGTGAACTCCTGGTTCGAACCGGCCCGGCGCGGCTTCGCCACCGGCATGTTCGGCCTGGGCATGGGCGGCACCGCGCTCTCGGCGCTGCTCACCCCGCGCCTGGTCGACCATCTCGGCCGGGCGCAGACGCACGTGCTGATGGCCATCGCGCTGGCGATCCTGGGCGCGGTCATGTGGCTGTTCAGCCGCAACTCGCCGCAGTGGACACCGGCCACCGAGCCCGCGCTGCCGCGCATCGTGGACGCGTTGAAACTCAAGGCCACCTGGGAAGGGTCGATCCTCTACGCGCTGGCCTTCGGCGGGTTCGTGGCGTTCTCCACCTATCTGCCGACCGTGCTCAAGAACGTCTACGAGTTCTCGCAGTCCGATGCCGGACTGCGCACCGCGGGCTTCTCCATCGCGGGCGTGCTGGCCCGGCCGCTGGGCGGCACGCTCTCGGACAAGATCGGGCCGATCAAGGTGCTGGTCATGTCGTTCGCGGGCGCGGCCGTCATGGCCATCGTGCTGGCGTTCGAGCCCGCACCCGAATTCCCCGCCGGGGCGAGCCTGGTACTCATGGCCTTCTTCCTCGGCCTGGGCACCGGCGGCGTGTTCGCGCTCATCGCCAAGCTGGTGGAACCGGCACGGGTCGGCACGGTCACCGGCCTGGTGGGTGCGGCCGGCGGACTCGGCGGCTACTTCCCGCCGCTCGTCATGGGCCTGGTCTACAGCGCCACCGACGAATACACCGTCGGCTACATCCTGCTCGCCCTGACCGCGGTGGCGGTGCTGCTCTACACCCTGAAAATCGGTCGCGAGCTTCGCGATTGACCGCTCCGGAAGGAGACGAATGCGCACCGCCCTCTTCGTCACCTGCATCAACGACGTGCTGTACCCCGGGACCGGGCAGGCCGCGGTGAAACTGCTGCGGCGCCTGGGCGTCGAGGTGGAATTCCCGATGGCGCAGAGCTGCTGCGGGCAGATGCACTGCAATACCGGATATCGCGCCGACACCGCCAAGCTGGCAAGGCATTTCGTGAAGGTGCTCGGCGACTACGACCGGATCATCATGCCGTCGGCGTCGTGCGGGCAGGCGCCGCGCGAGTTCTACATGAAAGCCGCCGAGGCGACCGGGGATTCGAAGCTGGCGCTGGACACCCAGCGGATCCTGCCGAAGATTCGGGAGATCACCGAGTTCATTACCGACGATCTCGGAATCCATGACACCGGTGCGTATTTCCCGCATCGGGTCGCCTATCACCCGACCTGCCATTCGCTGCGGATCCAGCGGATCGGGGAGCGGCCGCTGATGCTGCTGCGGGCGGTGCGGGGCATCGATCTGGTGGAACTGCCGAATGCCACGGAGTGCTGTGGATTCGGCGGGACCTTCTCGGTGAAGAACGGCGCGGTGTCGGGGGCGATGAACGGGGACAAGGCCCAGCACGTGCGGGAGTCCGGCGCGGATGTGCTTACCGCCGTGGACAATTCGTGCCTGATGAATATCGGCGGGCGGCTCGCCAAGGACAGGACCGCGGTGCGGAGCATGCATCTGATCGAGATCCTGGCGCGGACGCAGGCAGACGGGCCGATCGGGCCGATGCCCGGCGTACCCGTGGTCGCGGCGGGAGTCGCGTCATGAGCAAGAGTTTCGTGGGGTGGCCGCCGTTCCCGAAGGCCGCCGCGAAATCGACGAAGGATCCCCAGTTGCGCGCCAATGTGCACCGGGCGACGCACACCATTCGCCAGAAGCGGGACGCGCTGGTCGAGGAGCGGCCGGACTGGCAGCAGCTGCGCGACAGTGCCGCCGCCATCAAGGACACCGTGCTGCACCATCTCGACTCGTATCTGATCCAGCTGGAGTCCACCGTCGAGGCCGCGGGCGGCGTGGTGCACTGGGCGCGGGACGCCGCCGAGGCCTGCCTGATCGTCACCGAACTCGTGCGGCGCACGGGGGAACGCGAGATCGTCAAGGCCAAATCCATGCTCACCGAGGAGATCGGGCTCGACGACGCGCTGCGCGCCGCCGGAATCGACGCCCGCGAAACCGATCTCGCCGAGATCATCCTGCAGCTCGGCGACGATCTGCCCTCGCACATCGTGGTGCCCTCGATGCACTTGAACCGCGGGCAGATTCGCGACATCTTCGCGCGCGAGATGGGCAAGCACGGGCGGCCCGCCCCCGCCGGGCTCACCGACGATCCCAATGAACTGGCCGATGCCGCGCGGCTGCATCTGCGCGAGAAGTTCCTCGCCGCCAAGGTCGGAATCACCGGCGGGAACTTCCTGGTCGCCGAGACCGGGACCGTGGTCATGGTGGAATCCGAGGGCAACGGGCGCATGTGCCTGACACTGCCCGAGACGCTGATCTCGGTGGTGGGCATCGAGAAGGTGGTGCCGACCTGGCGCGACCTGGAGGTGTTCCTGCAACTGCTGGCGCGCAGTTCGACCGGGGAACGGATGTCGCCGTACGTGTCGAGCTGGACCGGGGTCACCGATCAGGACGGGCCGCGCGAATTCCATCTGGTGCTGGTCGACAACGGGCGGACGCGAGCGCTGGGCGATCGGCTGGGGCGACAGGCGTTGCGCTGCATTCGATGTGGCGCGTGCATGAACATCTGCCCGGTGTACGAGCGCACCGGCGGGCAGACCTACGGGTCGGTGTATCCGGGTCCGATCGGCGCGATTCTGAACCCGCTGCTCAAGGGAGCCGATGATGCACAGACGGCGTCGCTGCCGTACGCGTCGTCACTGTGCGGGCGTGCAACGAGGTGTGCCCGGTGCGGATCGACATCGTCGGGAATCTGCTGGAACTGCGGCACGACGTGGCCGAGGGACCGGCCAAGGTGAAGCATCGCGGGGAACGGGCGGCGCTGGACGCGGTGGAGAGCGTCATGTACCACCCGCACGCGTGGGCGGCGGCGGTGAAGGCTGCAGGCATCGCGGGGGTGGTGGCGCCGAAAAAGCATCTGCCGCCGCCGCTTTCGGGGTGGACGGAGAGCCGGTTCGTGCCGGCGGTGCCCAAGGAATCGTTCCGGAGCTGGTGGGCGCGGACCGATGGAGGGGTGCGATGAGCGCGCGGGAGACGGTGCTGACGCGCATTCGCGAGGCGCTCGCGGATCTGCCCGCCGAGCAGCGGACCACGACGGTGCCGCGCGAATATCTGCGGCAGGCACCGGGAATCGACGCGCGGGATCCGGCGGCGGTGACGTCATTGTTCGTCGAGCGGTTGAGACACTATGGGGCGCAATCGCATCGGATTCACGGGGATGATCTGCCGGGGACCATCGCGGCGGCTTTGCGTGAGCACGGCGTGCACAGTGTGGTGGCCCCTGCCGGATTGCCCGCTGCCTGGCTGGCCGACTGGGCCGCCGAGGCCGGGAATCGCGTGGTTTCCGATGATCCACAGTTGTCCCCAACCGAACTCGACGCTGTGGATGCCGTGGTGACCAATTGCGCTGCCGCCATTGCCGATTCGGGGACGGTGGTGCTCGACGGCGGTCCCGGACAGGGTCGGCGCGCGCCGACGCTGGTGCCCGACTGCCACGTCTGCGTGGTGCGGGCCGAGCAGATCGCCTCGTCGCTGCCGGAGGTGATCGGGGTGCTGGATCCGCACCGGCCGCTCACCTGGTTCAGCGGGCCGTCGGCGACGGTGGACATCGAGATGATCCGGGTGCAGGGGGTGCACGGGCCCCGGCAATCGGTGGTCATCGTGGTCGAGTGAATTGCTCTTGAAAATGCCGCGCTGCCTGGCCTTTTCATGATTACAAGATCTTGTTAAGGCCGTGCCAAGCGCGGCTGGGCATCGTTTGTGTCAACGCCGGAACAGTCCGGCGGACCCAACGAGCCACCATCCGGGGGTGGGGACGCTGGGGCCGACCCGTCTACGAGGGGTGGCGGGTCGGCCACAGCAAACCAACCAACCGGTACTCACATTGGGATCCGGCCTGCCGCGAAGGGGGTGGCAGGCCGGTGCGAACCCGCTGTATCCATCCACGAGGGGTGTTGGATACGGCGGGTTTTTGCGTCCCAAGCTAACGATCAGCGATCTTGTTCGTCCGATTTGTGGCCTCCGCCGCCCGCCGCACGGCATCATGGAAGGCAAGAGCGCCAAGAAGATTGGGATCGACGATGGAAACAGTGGTCGTCTTCGTACTGGCCTGCCTGATCTATTGGTGGGGCCTACTCTGACGTGGGAGTTTGCGCGACCGCGTAGAGGGCGTCGGCGATCCGGCGGCTGAAGTGGTCGGCATCCTCCGTACCGTGCGTCAGCGCCCGCATCAGGGTCGCGCCGCGCAGGAATTCGAAGATCGCCTCGGCATCGCAATCGAGGGCCGCCCGGCCGGATTCGGCGGCGTCCCTGAGCAGCTCGCGCAGCGCCGCGATGGTGGGCCGCTCACCGGCGTCGAGCAGGCGGCGGTAGCTCTCCCGATCGTCGTGATATTCCGAGAGCAGGCCGGGAATGGCCGAGCGCGCCGCGGGGTGCGCGGCCGCATCCAGGAACAGGCGCGTCCAGGCCAGCAGGTCGGCACGCAGATCACCCGTGGGCACCGGATGGTTCTCGGTATCGAGAATGAAGACGGCCTCCTCGACCAGGGCGCGTTTGCCGGGCCAGCGGCGGTAGACCGAGGTGGTGACCACACCGGCGCGCCGGGCCACCGCGGCGATGGTGGTCGCCTGATAGCCGTCGCGGACCAGGAGTTCCTGGGCCGCCCTCAGCACCTGGGAGTCGAGTTGCGGGTCGCGGGTGGTTCCTGCTGCGGTCACGGGTCCCTCTCGTCGGATCGCAGTGAATATCTGAAACAGGGTAAGCGCGGACCGACGAAATCCGCCCCGGCAATGTCGCCGGGGCGGATTCGTATTCGGTTGCGTTACTTGGCCTCGACCAGTTCCTCCTCGGTCTCCGCGCCCGGCATCTCCGGGGCCGCCGCCTTCGCGCCCTTCATGAGGAAGAAGGCGATGACCGTGGCGACCAGGACCGCCGCGCCGCTGGCCAGGAAGGTGGTCGACATGCCGTGGCTGAAGGCCTCGCGGGCCGCGGTCACCAGGGCCTCGTTACCGCTCGCGACGGCTCCCGCGATGGAGTCGCGAGCCGCGGCCGGAGCGTCGGAAGGCATTCCGTCGGTGTAGGTTCCGGCCAGCACCGCACCCAGGACGGCCACGCCCAGGGCGCCACCGGTCTGCTGGATGGTGTCGTTCAGGGCCGAGCCGACACCGGCCTGCTCCGGCGGGATGGCGCCCATCAGCGCGCCGATGGCGGCGGGCATGGCCAGACCCGCACCGGCGCCCACCAGCGCCATGGCCAGGGCCGCGGCCCAGAACCCGGAGTCGGTGCCCAGGGCGGCCAGGGCGCCCGAACCGGCGGCCAGCACCAGCATGCCGAGCAGGGTGATCGGGCGGACGCCGAACTTCTGCACCAGCCCCGCGCCGACGCCCTGGGCGGCCAGCGCCGCGAACGCCAGCGGGGTGAAGGCCAGCGCGGTCTTCATGGCCGAGTAGCCGAGCACGAACTGCAGGTACTGGGTGAGCAGCAGGAGCAGACCGGCATTGGCGAAGGTCACCAGCACCAGCGAGAAGCTGGATCCGGTGAAGACCCGGTTGCGGAACAGGGGCAGCGGGACCATCGGGTGCTCGGCCTTCAGCTCACGAATCACGAAGGCCGCCAGGAAGACCGCGGCGGCGATCAGCGAAACCCAGGTTCCGGCAAGGCCCTTGGTCGGGAATTCGATAATGCTCCACACCAGGGCCACGGTGCCCACGATGGACAGTGCCATGCCCGGAAGATCGGTCGGGCGGGCCGGGCCCTTGGACTCCGGCATGAGCGCCAGCGCGGCCAGGATGGCGAGACCCGCGATCGGGACGTTCAGCAGGAAAACCGAACCCCACCACAGGTGTTCGAGCATCACACCGCCCAGCACCGGTCCGCCGACCAGGCCGAGCATGGCCACGCTGCTCCAGGCCGCGATGGCCTTCGGCCGCTCCTGCTCGTCGAACACGGTGATCAGGATGGACAGCGTGCTCGGCATGATGAGCGCGCCGCCGATGCCCATGATCACGCGGCCCGTGATCAGCATCCCCGCGCTGGTGGCGTACGCGGCCAGCAGAGACGCCGCGCCGAAGAGCACCAGGCCCAGCACCATCACCAGCCTGCGGCCGAAGCGGTCGGAGAGACTGCCGGTGGTGAGCAGCAGGCCCGCGAAAACGAGGATGTAGCAGTCGATCACCCACTGCAGCGCCTGCGGGCCGGCGTGCAGGTCGATCGCGATCTCCGGCAGCGCGACGGTGAGGACCATGTTGTCGATCACCAGCACCAGCGAGGCCAGGCAGAGCACGACCAGGATCAGCCAGCGCTTCGGATTGCGCTGGGACACGGGCGATGTCAGCGCCTCGGTCACATTTTCGGCAGTCATTTCGGTTCCCCTTCGAGAAGCTGTTCCGCACACTGTGCGGTGTTGTCGAACACTGTACGGTCTTCCGTACACTGTTCGCAAGAGGGAACGGTGTACGGATGAACGAACGGCGTTCTAGCTGGGGTTATGCTGTTCCGCAGACGAAGGAGGACGTGCCATGGCGGCCAAGACACAGGGGTTCTCGTCGGTGTGGACCCGCCCGGATCGACAGCGGCGGGAACAGCCCGCACTGAGCCGGGAACAGATCGTGGCCGAGGCGCTGGCCCTGCTCGATACCGAGGGCTACGACGCGCTCAGCATGCGCAAGCTCGGCACCCGGCTCAATGCCGGGGCCACCTCGCTCTACACCCATGTCACCAACAAGGACGAGATCCTCGAGCTGGTGATCGACGCGGCCTTCGGCGAGGTCCGCGTGCCCGACACCATCGACGCGGAGAACTGGTACGACGACCTGCTCGCCCTGGGCCGGGACGTGCGCGACACCATCCTGCGCCATCCCTGGATGAGCATCGCCATGACGGGGGCCGGACTCGCCTACCTCGGCCCGAATCTCATGCACCTGTCCGACACCATGCTCGCCATCCTCGAGGCGGCGGGCTTCGACGACGCGACCGCGGACCGCGCCTCGAATGCCTTCTGGGCCTTCGTCATCGGATCGACCGGCACCGAGACGGCCATGCTCATCAGCCTCGCCCGCAGCGGGATGAGCGAACAGGAGTGGTTCGGCAAGATGATGGAGATGTCCCTGGAGGCGGTCCGCGGCTACCCGCACGTCGCCAGGCGCTACGACGTCTACAAGCAGCTCGATCCCACACAGTCCAGGGACGACTTCTTCAACTCCGAACTCGGGCTCATCCTGGACGGCATGGAGTTGCGGCGCAGCCGCGCGGCCGGGAAATAGCGCGCGGCCGATTCACCCGCCCGGTCAGCGGCCGGTCGCCAGGCTGGTGCCGCCATTGGCGTCGAGCACCACGCCGGTGATGAAGCCATTGGTGGCCAGCATGTGGATGGCGCGGGCGATGTCCTCCGGGCGGCCGACCCGGCCGACCGGGGTGGTGGCGACCAGGCCGTCGAAGAGCGACCGGCGCTGCGCCTCGGGAACCCGGTCCCACCAAGGGGTGTCGATGACGCCCGGGGAGACGGCATTGACGCGCAGCGGGGCGAGTTCCACCGCCAGCGGCGGGACCATGGCGTCCAGCGCGCCGTTGATGGCGGCCAGGCCCGCGGTGCCGGGGAAGGCGGAGCGGGACGAGCCCGCAGTCACCAGGGTGACCGAGCCGCTCGGATCCAGGTGCGGCAGTGCGGCTTTCAGGATGCGGACCTGCGGCCAGAACTTGCCGTCGAAGCCGGCGGCCAGCTGGTCCAGGTCGAGGTCGGCGAAGGGGCCGCTGCCGGCCGAGCCGCTGACCGAGATGACCAGGTGGTCGATGGTTCCGGCCTGGGCGAAGAACGCGTCGATGTCGGCTTGGTCGGTGGCATCGAGTGCGTAGCCGGTGGTTTTGCCCCCGATGCGGGCGATGGCCGCGTCGATCTTGTCGCGATCGCGGCCGGTGATGACGACCTCGGCCCCGTCGGCCGCGAAGGCGGTCGCGGTGGCCTCGCCGATGCCGGAGCTGCCACCCATGACTACGACGCGCTGTGTGGTGGTCATTGCTGAAACCCTCTCTGTCCCTGTCCGTTTATTCTTACGGAACTGACAGTCTCGACAACGCCGTAGACGAGACTTTTAGTCTCGACAAAGGAGTGATGTGCATCACGAGCGAGCTCACACCGGGCGGCGGCGTAATGAGGCCGCCCACCAGGCGATCCTGGACGCGGCGCTGCGGCTGCTCGGGGAATCCGAAGGCACGCCGGTCACCATCGACGCCATCGCGCGGGCGGCCGGGGTCGGCAAGCAGACGGTGTATCGGTGGTGGCCGTCCAAGGGCGCGTTGCTGCTCGACGCGCTCACGGAGCGGGCGGCGCTGCAGGTGCCGACGCCGGACAGCGGGTCGCTGCGGGAGGGTCTGCACACCATCATCGCGGCCACTTTTCGTGGTGCGCAGAGTGATTCGACCGCGCCCGCGCTACGCAGCCTGGTATGCGAGGCCGCGCACGATCCGCATCTGGCCGAATTGCTACGGACCTTCACCGGGCAACGGCGGGCGGCGGTGCGGGCCGTGCTGGAACGCGGGCGTGAGCGTGGCGAGCTGGCCGCCGACGCCGATCTCGAGCTCATGATCGACGAGTTCTACGGCGTGTTCTGGTACCGCTTCATCCTCGGGCACGGACCGCTCGACGACGCCGTGGCCGCGCGGCTCACGGATTCGATCCTGGCTGGAAGTTGAAGAATTCGGCGGAGCGCTCGGTCTGCGCGAGATGCCGCAGCGCGCTGATCAGCTCATCGCCGAGCACGTTTCCGACCACGACGGTCTCGGCCATGCCGTCGATGTCGTCGCCCTGTGCGGCCACCGCGGCCAGATCCATTTCGGCGACCGGCTCCAGGGCGCGGGCGTAGTCGTCGAGGCGGTCCACGATGTCGTGGTGGCCCAATTGCCGTAGCGCACCGACCACTTCGGCGGCGGCCAGCACCGCCGGATTGTCCCGTCCGACGCGCCAGCCCAGGCGGTCCACCATCGCCCGCACCTCCGCGAGTCCGGCGGTCCGCGACTCCTCGTCACAGAAGGCGATGCTGCGGGCGCCGGTCTTCTGTGCCACGCCGAGGATCTTGTGGGTGCCGAGGTTCGGATCGTCCAGGGCCGCGATCACCTCGCGGGCCGCGGCGATGGACAGGCCGCCGACTTCGACGAGCGCGCGGATCAGGCGGAGGCGGCGGAGGTGGTTATCGCCGTACTGGGCCTGGTTGTGGCCGGTCGCTTCGCCTTTGGGCAGCAGGCCTTCGCGCAGGTAGTACTTGATCGTCGGGGTGGTGACACCACTGGCCTTGCTCAGCTCCCCGATTCGCATCGGACCTCCTCGTCGCGGCGGACCCCTCATCATAGATAGCTGCGCTATCGACCTCGGACACGGCGAAGGCCCGCACCGCTGATGCGGTGCGGGCCTTCGGATTTCCGCTAGAGGCTCTTACTGGCCCAGCTGCTCGCGGACGCCCACCTCGATGCGCTTGCCGAGATCGGCGTCGATGCTCTTCCAGTAGTCGAACACGCGGCTCAGGATCGGCTCGCGGACGCCACCGAGGATGTGGCCGACCACGTTGTCCACCAGGCGATCCCGCTGGGCGTCGTCCATGACCTCGCGGACCAGGGTGCCGGCCTGCGCGAAGTCGTTGTCCTCGCGGTGGGTGACGTAACCGGCCCGGACCATGGTCGGGTCGAACGCCCACGCGCCGTCGTCGATGGCACGCTCGGCATCGGCGTGCGGGCCGCCGAAGGAGTTGGGCGCGTACACCGGGACGCTGGAGGCGTTGTGCGAGAACCGCATCGCGCCGTCCTGCGAGTAGGAGTTCACCTGCGCGGCCTTGGGCCGGTTCGGCGGCAGCTGCGCGTAGTTGGCGCCGATCCGGTAGCGGTGCGCGTCGGCGTAGGCGAAAACGCGGCCCAACAGCATCTTGTCGGGCGAGAAGGCAACGCCGGGAACGGTGTTCGAGGGTTCGAAGGCGGCCTGCTCGATGTCCACGAAGTAGTTCGCGGGGTTGCGGTTCAGGGTCCAGCGGCCGACCTCGATGAGCGGGTAGTCCTGCTGCGACCAGACCTTGGTCAGGTCGAACGGGTTGAAGCGGTAGTTCTCCGCCTCGGCGACCGGCATGATCTGAACCTTCAGGGTCCAGCTCGGGAAGTCGCCGCGCTCGATGGCCTCGTACAGGTCGCGACGGTGGTAGTCGGCGTCCTTACCGGCGATCTCGTCGGCCTCGGCCTGGGTCAGGTTCTTGATGCCCTGATCGGTCTTGAAGTGGTACTTCACCCAGAAGCGCTCGCCCGCGGCGTTGATCCACTGGTAGGTGTGCGAACCGAAGCCGTCCATGTGGCGCAGGGTGGCCGGGATGCCGCGGTCGCCCATCAGCCAGGTGACCTGGTGGGCGGTCTCCGGACGCAGGGTCCAGAAGTCCCACTGCATGTTCGCGTCGCGAAGACCGCTGCCCGGCAGGCGCTTCTGCGAGTGGATGAAGTCGGGGAACTTGATCGGGTCCTTGATGAAGAACACCGGGGTGTTGTTGCCGACGATGTCGAGGTTGCCCTCGGTGGTGTAGAACTTCACCGCGAAACCGCGGGGATCGCGCCAGGTGTCGGGGCTGCCCTGCTCACCGGCGACGGTGGAGAAGCGGACCAGCGACTCGGTGCGGGTGCCCGGCTGGAACACCGCGGCCTTGGTGTAGCGGCTCACATCACCGGTGACCACCAGTTCGCCGAAGGCGCCCGCGCCCTTGGCGTGCACCACGCGCTCCGGCACCCGCTCCCGGTTGAACTGGGCCAGCTTCTCGATCAGGTAGTGGTCGTGGAGCAGGATCGGGCCCTGGGTACCCGCGGTGAGCGACTCGTTGTCGCTGGGCACGGGGGCGCCGGAATTGGTGGTGGTCGCCTTGGTCATGGGTCCGAGCCTGCCGAGTTTTCTGGAACTAGTCAAGAAAACGGCGCAGGGTCCCGGGTAAACAAAGATGTATACAGTCCACGCCCGGAATAGATCCGCGAGACGGGTGGTTGATCAGACCTGCTGGCGTCGGAACAGCCCCGGGCCGCACCCTTCGTCGCTACGAGCGACCACTCGCCGAGAGGCGCTTGTTGGGCGTCAGCGTCAACTTCCCCGGTTCGCCGGGATGCCCGCGTTAGCCTGGGCGCCATGGTGCGCAGGCGCAGGGGGTGGGCCGCCGCGATCGCGGTGGCCCTGACAGCGAGCAGCGTGATCATCGGTGGCGGCGTCGCGGCAGCGGCGCCGTCACCGGCGCGTTGCGCCGAACCCGCCGGGCGGGATTTCCAGCGCGCCGTGCCCGAACAGACCGGTGTGGACTCCGGCTTGCTGGCTGCCGCACTGGAATTCGCGGCCTCGCGAAATCGCTTGAACATCCAGGTCTTCCGGCACAATTGCCTGATCGGCGAGGGACCCTGGAATGCCGAAACCGGTGGCGTGCCGTGGAATGTCTGGAGCGTCACCAAGAGCATCGTCTCGCTGCTGGCCGGAATCGCCTGGGATCGCGGCAAACTCGATATCTTCGCCAACCTCGACCGCTATCTCCCGCCGGGCATCGGCGATCCCGAACATCGCACGATCACCGTGGAGAATCTGCTCCAGGAGACCTCGGGCCTGCGGGTGGGCGCGGTGACCGAGGGGATCACCGGCATCGTCCCCATCGATCCGTTCAGCGCGGTGCAGGCCCTGGGGGTGCCGTTCGACGATCCGCCGGGCACCGCCTTCCAATACAGCCAGCGCAATGTGGATCTGCTGTCCTATGTCGTGGAATTGGCTGTCGGAGAACCGCTCCAGCAATTCGCGCAGCGGGAACTGTTCGATCCCCTCGGAATTCCGCGCACCGACTACTACTGGGCCCGCGACCGATCCGGGCACACCTACGGATACGCGCATCTTTTCATCCCGCCCGACGATCTGGCGCGCATCGGCATGCTGGTCGCCGAAAACGGCCGATGGCACGGGCGCACCATCGTTTCCGGCGCCTACCTGAAACGCGCGCTCACCCCGTCGGACACCAACTCCTGCTACGGCTATCTGTTCTGGACCGGTCCCGGCTGCGCGGAGAATCCCGAATTCCTGCCCGCCGACAGCTATTCCATGTCCGGATTCGGCCTGCAGCACGTGTTCGTGGTGCCGAGCCTGGATTTGATGGTGGTGTGGACCGGCGTCTTCGGCGTCCACACCACGCAGGGCCCGACCGGCCTGCTGCAGAACTGGACCGAGCCGCCGCACGAATTCTTCCGCCGCCTGCTGGCGGCGTTCACCGGGGATGCGATCCCGGACCCGGGCCCCTACCTGGAGACCCCGCTGTCGGTCGATGTCGGCGGGTATTTCGATCCGGACATCACCCTGGCCGTCTTCGGTGTCGGCGCGGATGCCTATCCGGGTTGTAACCTGCTCTCCTGCTTGAACGTTCCGTTGCACGCGCCGTTCAGCGACGCGCCGCCGGGCTGCCTGCTGGTGGCATGCGTCGGGCCCGATCCGCGCACACCGGGAATTCGCTGACCGTGCCGTCGCACCCGAGCTCGAGTGTTTAGGGCGTGACCGCCGCCCGGCTCGCCAGCTCCCGTAGTTCGTCGGCCGGTCGGCGACCGGCGAACTGCAGCAGATCACGCACCACCTCGCGGGCGCGATGATCGGTGTGCACCAGTTCGGGGGTTAGTCGCTCGGCATTGAGCAACGCCTCCAATGCCTCGCTCGCCTGCCGCCGCTGCGCGTGCGCGCGAGCCACGTCGACCAGGAAGCGGGCCTGCCGCTCCGGCGAGAGGATCGACGCGTCCACGGTGCGCGCGGTATCGAGCGCCTCACCGGCATCACCCAATTCGACGGCCACCGCCACCGCGTGCACGGCGACGCCGGTCGGACCGAACTCGGTGTCGAAATCGTTGCGGCCCTCGCCCAGCCGGTCGGCGGCGGTCCGCGCCGCCGCCAGCCCGCTGCGGGCGGCCGTGCGATTTCCGTCCGTCGCCGCGATCACCGCCAGCATGAGCTGCAGAGATCCGTAGAGCGACAACACTTCCGGTTTGGGTTGCTCGGATGCCGCCTGCGCGGCGAGCGCCGCCACCGACACCCGCGCCGCCTGCTCGGCCTGTTCCAGGCGTTGCAGGCGCAGGAAGGCCTGCGCCATGCGATAGGTCCCGGCCACCACGCTGAGCGCGTCACCGGATTCCTCGGCCGCGGACAACGCGCGGTCGGCCGCGACCCAGGCCGCGTCGACTTCTTCCTGACGGGTGAACGCCGTCGCGGCCACCTGATAGGCGCGCGAGAGCAGGGTCAGCACTTCGGGTCGCTGCGTGGTGCACGACCGCGCGGCATGCTCGAGATCCGGGATCAGTTCCAGCAGACTGCTGCCCACCTCGACCAGGCGTGACTCGTGAGCCAGTTGCCAGGCCAGGTCCACCCGCTGGCGCAGCTCCGTGAGTTTCGCTTCCGACTCGCGATCGGATTCGTCCCCGAATAGCTGTTCCAGCGCCGGATGTCCGGTGAGCAGCAACCGCAGTTGCTCGAAAACCGCCGAGCCGGGCCGATGCCCGTCGCCGCGGTCGGCGGCCATGGGTTCGGCCGCCTCGGGTCTGAGGTCGCGTACCGCCACGCCGAGCACGTCCGCCAGTCTTTGCAGAACGGACAGTCGCTCAACAGGCAGTACATCTCGCTCGACCTGCGACACCCAGCTTTCCGAGCGCCTTATGGCCGCTCCCAGTTCCTTCTGCGATAGTCCCCGCCGCCGGCGCAACTCCGCTACCCGTGCCCCAAGGGTACTTTCGGCCACCGGGTCAAACTCCTTCTGCCTGATCGGCTTTCCCGGCCGTCACCGCCCGCTTGTTTCGCCGATGTCTACCATGCCCTTCTCCTTCCGCCCTTTCCGTCCAGACGGGATCTGCCGACAAGGATTCCAGACCGGGCGAGCTTACGGCGCACAGTATGGAACATGGATTTTTCTTATTGCACCGCAATTTTTCTGTGTTTAACGTTTGAAGAGGACCCGTCGAACCAAACGGACGACAAGGGGTGGTCATGCCCGGCGAACTTCTCTTCTTCCTACTCGGTGCCGGAATCGGCGGCGCGGCAATGTGGTTCGCGGCGTGCGCCCTTGCGGCCACCAAGTATTCCTCCACTGCCGACGGGGCGACGGTGCAATCCATCACCGCGCGCCTCGAACGCGAGGGTATCCGGAACTCGCGCTCGACGAAAGGTCAACCAGCAGCACATCGAGCACAGCCCAGATGACCGCCGTGCCCGATACCGACGAAGTCCGTGTCCGCCTGCGGTTTCCCGGAGGAATGATCTTGGATTATCGGGCGGACCGCGCAATTGCCGAACGCCTCGCAGCGCATTTGCGGCCCCACCGCATTGAAGTGACGATTGACGGCTCGCCGACCGACCGACTACCGCCCTTGCCGTGCGCGGAACTGTGGACGGATTGATGATTCAAAAACGGACCGCGCACATTGATGTGCACGGTCCGTTTCGGATAGATCTGATCAGTTGTTCAAAAGAACTTCCGCGATCTGAATGGTGTTGAGCGCGGCGCCCTTCCGGAGATTGTCACCGGAGATGAACAGCGCCAGCCCGCGACCGTCCGGCACGCCCGGATCCTGGCGGATGCGGCCGACGAGCGATTCGTCGATGCCCGCGGCGGCAAGGGGGGTTGGCACGTCGGTGAGTTTCACACCGGGAGCCTTCGCCAGCAGTTCCTCGGCGCGCTCGACCGAAAGCGGCCGGGCGAACTCGGCATTGATCGACAGCGAGTGGCCGGTGAAGACCGGGACGCGCACGCAGGTGCCGCTGACCAGCAGGTCCGGCAGACCCAGGATCTTGCGGGACTCGTTGCGCAGCTTCTGGTCCTCGTCGGTCTCGCCGCTGCCGTCGTCCACCAGCGAACCGGCGAGCGGGATCACGTCGAAGGCGATGGGCGCCACGTACTTGTTCGGGGCCGGGAAGTCCACGGCCGAACCGTCGTGCACCAGCTTCTCGGCATCGCCGATGACCGCGCGCACCTGGCTCGCGAGTTCCTCGACACCGGCCAGACCCGAACCGGAAACCGCCTGGTAGCTGGACACGATCAGGCGCTGCAGGCCCGCCTCGTCGTGCAGCACCTTCAACACCGGCATGGCCGCCATGGTGGTGCAGTTCGGGTTGGCGATGATGCCCTTGACCAGGTTGCGGGTCGCTTCCGGGTTCACCTCGGAGACGACCAGCGGCACCTCGGGATCCTTGCGCCAGGCCGAGGAGTTGTCGATGACGGTGACACCGGCCGCGGCGAAGCGCGGGGCCTGCACCCGGGACATGGTGGCGCCGGCCGAGAACAGCGCGATGTCCAGTCCGCTCGGGTCGGCGGTCTCGGTGTCCTCGACCACGATGTCCTTGCCGCGGAACGGCAGCGTCTTGCCCGCCGAGCGCGAGGAGGCGAAGAACCGCACCTCATCGGCCGGGAAGTCGCGCTCCTCCAGCAGCTTTCGCATGACCGCGCCGACCTGACCGGTCGCGCCGACGACGCCTACACGCACACCCATGACCTATCGCCCCGTTCCGCCGTGCACCACGGCGACCTCGTCGCCGCCCAGATCGAACGCCGAGTGCAGCACCTTCACGGCCTCGTCCAGGTCGGTGTCCTTGACCAGCACCGAGATCCGGATCTCGGAGGTCGAGATGAGGTCGATGTTGATGCCGGCCTCGGCGAGCGACTCGCAGAAGGTGGCGGTCACGCCCGGATGCGACTTCATGCCCGCGCCGACCAGCGACACCTTGCCGATGTGGTCGTCGTACACGACCTGGGAGAAGCCGATATCGCCCTGCCGCTTGGTGAGCAGCTCGACGGCGCGCGGGCCCTCCAGCTTGGGCAGGGTGAAGGTGATGTCGGTCTTGCCGGTCTCCACCTTCGAGATGTTCTGCAGCACCATGTCGATATTGATCTCGGCATCGGCGACCGCGCGGAACACCTTGGCGGCGTAGCCCGGCTCGTCCGGAATGCCGACCACGGTCACCTTGGCCTCGCTGCGGTCGTGCGCGACGCCCGTGAGGATTGCTTGCTCCAAGGGGATGTCCTCCATCGATCCGGTAATCATGGTGCCCGTCTTGTCGGTGTACGAGGACCGCACGTGGACGGGCACGTTGTAGCGGCGCGCGTACTCGACGCAACGCAGCATGAGAACTTTCGAGCCGCAGGCGGCCATCTCCAGCATTTCCTCGTAGGAGACGGTGTCCAACTTCTGGGCGTCGGAGACGATGCGCGGGTCGGCGGAGAAGACGCCGTCCACATCGGTGTAGATCTCGCAGACATCGGCATTGAGCGCGGCGGCCAGCGCGACGGCGGTGGTGTCGGAACCACCGCGACCCAGCGTGGTCACGTCCTTGCTGTCCTGGCTCACGCCCTGGAAGCCGGCGACCAGCACGATGGTGCCCTCGCCGAGCGCCTGCTGCACCCGGCCGGGGGCCACATCGATGATCTTGGCGTTGCCGTGCGTGCCGGTCGTGATGACACCGGCCTGCGAACCGGTGAACGAGCGGGCCTCGGCGCCCAGCGAGTGAATGGCCATGGCCACCAAGGCGTTGGAGATGCGCTCACCGGAGGTGAGGAGCATGTCCATCTCGCGGGCCGGGGCGGCCGGTGCGACCTGCTGGGCCAGATCCAGGAGTTCGTCGGTGGTATCGCCCATGGCCGAGCACACGACGACCACATCGTGGCCCTGCTTCTTGGTCTCGATGATCCGCTCGGCGACCCTACGGATGCGCTCGGCGGTGGCGACCGAGGATCCTCCGTACTTCTGGACGACTAGAGCCACGGCGGAAATCCTCCAAGATCGACAAACTGCTGCTACCGACCCACAAGAGTACCGGCCGAGGTCCTGCGGATTTCCGCCCACCTCCTCTTACTTGGCGAACAAGGCGTTGAACAGCCAGTGGTACTTGGTGTTCTGGAAGGCGGCGATCGACCACTCACCCCCGGTGCGGACGACCACGTACTGCACCATCTTGGTGTTGAAGCGAGTGCGCTTCTTGTTCCCCTTCACCACCGCGCCCATCCCGTGCACGAGCGCCACGTCCGGCGCTACGAAGCGCACCGAGGTGATCTCGCCGATGGTGCGGGTGCCCTTCAGGTACTTCGCGAACAGCGGTACGTGCGAGGCCTCGATGGCCTCGCGCCCCTTCAGGCGCTGGCCGAACCAGGTCGTGTAGTCCGCGTCCGGGGCGAAGACGGCCGCGAACGCCGCGGCGTCCCCGGCCTCCCAGGCCCGGTCGGCGCTGGCCAGCAGGTCGCGGATGGCGGTTTCGTCGGTGAGTTGCTGCGTGGTCATGACCCCTCCAGGTATCTGCTCAGATCATCAACTGATTGAGTAAGTAGTTGAATGAGTAAGATATTGTCCGAGTAAGACTAAGCTGTCAACCGATGACCGAGAAATCAGGGAAAACCCCGACCCACGAGGAGCTGGGGGCCG
Organism: Nocardia sp. JMUB6875; assembly: GCF_041154655.1. Classification (NCBI taxonomy): domain Bacteria; kingdom Bacillati; phylum Actinomycetota; class Actinomycetes; order Mycobacteriales; family Nocardiaceae; genus Nocardia; species Nocardia sp. JMUB6875. The sequence goes on along the minus strand of NZ_BAAFGR010000011.1, from coordinate 50,983 downwards.
CGCTCACCTTCGCCGCCCAGCGCAGCGCCACCGATGCCGTCATGCTGCACGGCGCCATGGCCGACCGGCTCGGCCTGCACGTCACCGACCTGCGCTGCCTCAATATGCTGCGGATCGGCGGACCGGCCACCGCCGGGGAACTCGCCCAGCGCACCGGCCTGACCACCGGGGCCATCACCCGGATGATCGACCGGCTGCTGAAGGGCGGTTTCGTTCGGCGCGAACACGATTCGAAGGATCGGCGGCGGGTGATCGTGACCGCGATCCCCGAACGCATCGACGAGATCGCGCCGCACTACGAGGTGCTGGCCCGCGAATTCGGCAAGATCGCCGGTGATTACAGCGATGAGCAGCTGGAACTGCTGCTCGAGATCTTCAACCGGCTGCACGAGACCTCGCTGCGGGTCACCACGCTGCTACGCGAAAGCGACTGAGCCCGAAGGACTCAGCCGCTTTCGAAGTGGGATCAGCCGATCAGGCCCGGTCGAGCCAGGTGACCTGTTCGCCGCTGGCGAATTCCCGGCGTTCGGTCACGGTGAACCGGGCCGGACTGAACTTGCCGGAGAACACCGGGATCCCCGCGCCCGCGATCACCGGGTAGGACTTGAGCACGAGCTGGTCGATCTCGTCGATCAGCTGCCCGGCGAGGTCGGCGCCGCCACAGAGCCAGATGTTCTTGCCCGCTTCCTTCTTCAATCGCCGGACCAGTTCGACCGGGTCGCCCGAGACGATGTCGACCTGCGGGTTGTCCACCGGCTCGAGGGTCTTCGAGAAGACGTACTGCTTCAAATGGTTGTAGGGGCTGTCGACGCCGATGGCGAGGCCGGGCTCATAGGTGCCGCGACCCATGACCAGCGTGTCGAAGTCCACGTTCGGGGCGTCGACCGCCACGCCGAAATGCTCGCGGAGGTCGGTCGGCAGCGTGTCCGGGTAGCGCTCGGCGATCCACGCCAGGATCTCGTCGGACATCCCGAAGAAGTCGAACTGCCCCTCCGGACCAGCGATGAAGCCGTCGAGGGTGACGCCGACGTAGTAGACGAGCTTTCGCATGTTGTACCGCCTTGTTCGTAGTACTATGTCCGTAGTGATTACGAATATAGTACTACGGATGGAGTGGTGTCAATGGCCCGGACGAACCCGGAGCGGCGGAACGCGTTGATCGACGCAGCCATCGAGGTGCTGGCCCGCGACGGAGCGCGCGGGCTGACGTTCCGCGCGGTCGACAAGGAGGCGGGGGTGCCCGCGGGTACGGCCTCGAACTACTTCCCCAATCGGGACGAGCTCCTGCTGCAGGCCGGGCACCGCTACTACGAGCGGCTACAACCCAGCGCCGAGACCATGGACCACCTGTTCACCGGCCCGCGCACCCGCGAGACCATCGCCGAGCTCATGCGCGAAACCGTCGGGCGGATCACCGATTTCCGCACCGGCTACCTGGCGTTGCTGGAATTGCGCCTGGAGGCCGCGCGCCGACCGGAGTTGCAGGCGGTGCTCACCGAGCGGGTGCGCGCCGATATCGACTTCAATGTGCGCAATCACCTGGAGGCCGGTCTGCCCGGCGACGCCGACTCGGTGCTGCTGCTGTATCTGGCCCTCAACTGGCTCATTGTCGAAAGGCTCACGCTGCCAGGAATTTTCACCGAGGAGGAGGCGGGGCGGCTGATTCGGGTCGCGGTCGAGCGCGCCATCCCGACCTTGTGACGAGCATCACTTCGGGCGAATAATCTAGGGGCATGCGAGCGAGTGTCGGTGACCATCTGGTCATTCATGGACGCAATGTCGGACTTCCCGACCACACCGCGGAAATCGTGGAAGTGCGTGGCGCGGAGGGGGAACCGCCCTACGTCGTGCGCTTCCCCGACGGGCGGACCAGCCTGGTGTTCCCGGGTCCCGACTCGGTGGTGAAGCCCGGCTAGCGAAACTATTTACGATTTCCCTCCGGGGTGCGCGGATTCCCATGTCAGCCAGGGAAAACCGGTCGCACAAGACCGACCAGTCGGTAAGAAGCAGCGGTCGACACAGTTGACTCTCGAAGCGACGCTGGTCACAATCGGTCCCCGAGTGGAGGGTAGATATGCGCACGAAAACTGATCACCGGTTCGTCATCGACATCGATCCCGACCAGGTGATGGATGCTCTGCTCATGGTCGAGCAGATGCCCGACTGGTCGCCCTCCCACCAGGATGTCCGGGTCGCCACCCGCGACAAGTTCGGCCGCCCCAAACGGGTCTACGTGTCGGCCAACCTGATGGGCCGCCCCGACCGGCAGGTCGTCGAGTACACCTGCACCGAGAACCGCGTCGAGTGGCGGGTCTCCGAGTCCAGCGCCGGAGCCGGCGGCAAGGGCTGGTTCGACCTCGCCGAAACCGAGGACGGCGCCACAGAAGTCTGGTACCACTCCGAGATCTACCTGCCGATTCCCGCGCCCGGCATGATCATGAAGCGCAGCGCGCGCCGCGAGGGCGAGGCGATGATCAGCAACTTCGTCGCCTTCGTCGAGGCGGTCACCGGCGTCGAGGGACTCGGCGACGCGGACGAGGCGACCTACGCCGAACCGGCCGCGGCCACCGAATACGAGCAGTCCGGCGGCGGCTTCGTGCAGCCCGGCTACGGCCAGCGGATGGAATACGGCCGCAATTTCGAGCCTGGCTTCGGTACGGCCTGACCAATTTCCGGGCAATATGTCCCTCATGCCCGGTCCCGCACGCACGCGCATGATGCCGGTCGCCGAAGACGCCTCGGTGACCCAGCTGGAACTGTTCTTCGACCTGGTGATCGTCTTCGCCTTCACGATGGTCACCGATTTCGCCGCGCACGAGACCACCGCGGTCAATCTGCTGCGCGCCCTGCTGATCCTGGCCATGCTCTGGTGGGCGTGGATCGGCTACTCCTGGCTCGGCAATGTGGTCAAGGCCGACGAGGGCATCGCCCGGGTCGCCATGTTCGTGGCCATGGGCGGCGCCTTCATGATCGCGCTGACCATTCCCGAGTCCTTCCACGATCTGCCGGGCGGCTGGTACGGGCCGCTGGTCTACGTCATCGCCTACCTGGCCGTGCGCCTGGTCCACCTGACCGTGTTCTGGATGGCCAGCGCCACCGACGCCCAGCTGCGGCGGCAGGTGATCCGCTGGGCCGCAGGCTCACTCAGCGTGGCCACCGTGCTGCTGGTGATCGGCGCGCTGAGCCACGGGACCACACAGCTGGTGCTCTGGCTGGCGGCGCTGGCCTGGGAGATGACCTCGACCTACTTCGCGGGCGACGAATGGCGGCTCTACTCGGCCTCGCACTTCGCCGAGCGGTACGGGCTGATCGTCATCATCGCGCTGGGCGAATCCATCGTGTCGATCGGCGTCGGCGTGGCCGGGCTGCCGATCTCGTGGTCGATCACCGTGGGTTCGATGCTGGGCCTGGCGGTGGCGGGCCTGCTGTGGTGGGCCTACTTCGACGTGGCGGCGCTGGTCGTGGAGCACGCCATGCACCGGGCCGGAGGTGAGCGCCGCATCCAGATCGCGCGCAACTGCTACACCTTCTGGCACTTCCCGATGATCGCCGGAATCGTGGCCATGGCACTGGGTTTGAAGAAGGTGCTCAGCTACGTCGGTGGGGCGCAAGGGCATTCGCTCAGTGATGAGCTGCACGGGATCCCGTTGTTCGCGCTCTACGGCGGCGTGGTGGCGTACCTGATCGCGCTGGTCGGGTTCCGGCACTACGCGACCGGGAAGGTGCTGGTGCCGCGCGTGGTCGCGGCGGTGGTGCTGCTGCTGTTGATTCCGCTCGCGTCGGCGCTGCCCGCCCTGGCCGCGCTGGGCATGCTGTGCGCGGTCCTGCTGGCCTTGATCGGGTTCGAGGTCGTCCGGTATGCCCAGCCGCGCGATCTGATCCGGCACGGGCTGGACTGAGGGGTCGCACGCGGCTTCGGGGCTCAGGCGCGGGGCCGGTGGTCGATGGACTCGGCCACCCGCTCCCCCGCGTGCACGGCCGCGCGGATCTGATTGATGTTCTCGCGCAGCGCATCCGCCACCAGTTCGTCGGTGCGCGGATCGGCCAGCACCTGGAAGACCACGCGGAAACTGGCGTCGGCGATGCCGCGAATGATGTCCTCGTGGAACGGGACATAGCGCACCCGGCCCAATTGCGGGTCCTGCCGGATGATTTCGAGGATCATCTGGTCGATCTCGGAGCGGTTCTCCTCCAGCGCGCTCGCGATATTGCGGGTGTACCGGCCCGTCCGCAACACGTCGGCGACCTCCTCGAGCACCGCCACGGTCACCGGGCGCTTGATCGCGTCGACGATCGCTCCGACCGACCGGTTCACGAGGGCGGCGGTGATGCGGTCGCCGAAGGCGCGGTCGGCGACCCGGCCCAGCCGGACCGCGATCACCACGATGCGCAGCAACCGGAAGCCGCGGAAGAACGGGCTGGTCACCGGGATCATGCCCAGGACCTCGTACCAGTAGACGAAGGGGAAGGTCCAGCTCCAGCCCTCGCGCCGCCAGCGCCACAGGAATTCGGCCAGGAACACCGCGCAGATGCCGTAGTCGAGGATTCGGATGACCCGGTAGGTCTGGTCCGCGACCGGGAAGAACGTCACCCAGACGACCAGCGCGACGGAGACCACCGCGAGGGCGAGCATGACGAAGTCCATCCACAGGACCGGTGGCTTGTGGGGAAACTCCTCCGCCTCCGGTGCGCCGGCCTCGATCACGACGTCCCCTTCCTCATCGAACGGTCCCGCCAGCGTAGTCGGCGCAAATGACCGGGAAGGGGGTCTGCGGTGCGAATTACCGCTCCGCGGTGTGCGACCTACCGCCCGGCGCGGATGATCGCCTCGATATTGCGTTCGGCCACAGCGGTAATGGTGAGCGACGGGTTCACCGTGGCGGTGCTGCCCGGAATGGCGGCGCCGTCCATGACGTACAGACCCGGGTGCCCGTGCACCCGGCCGTACCCGTCGGTGGCCTGTCCCAGCACCGCGCCGCCCAGCGGGTGCGCGGTGAAGAAGCCTTGCGCGTCATAGCCGATCGGCGTGTAGTCGACCATCGAGCCGCCCGCGTGCGCCACCTTGTGATCGACCGCGCGGCACGCGGCCACCACCCGATCCTGCGCCTCCCGGGGCCAGCTCAGCCCGACGGCATTGCGGCCGCGGTCGTAGCCGAAGCGGGCGCGGGTCGGATCCAGCACGATGCCCAGCGAGGCGATCGCGCCGGTGTCCACGGGAATGCCCGGGACGTACCAGTTTTCGAGGTGCAGCGGCATGCCCGACTCGTCGAGGATGCGGCTGGCGCTGGGCACGCCGCCGCCGGCCGCGGACGGCGAGGTGAAGCTGCGCGCCAGCACCACATCGCCATTGGTGCCCCAGCCGTCGCCCACGTGCTCGTTGAGATTGGGCAGGGCGCCGGTGGCCTGGGCGCGCACCAGCAGTTCGGAGGTGCCGATCGAGCCCGCGCCCAGGAACAGGCGATCGCAGGTGAGGGTGCGGGTGCCCAGCACCTGGCCGGTGGGGGAAAGCTTGGTCACCGACACCACGTACTTGCCGGAGCCGTCCTGGCCGATGGAGTCGACCCGGTGGCCCGGGAAGATGGCCGATTTGCCGGTGCCCTCGGCGTAGCGCAGATAGTTCTGGTTCAGATCGAACTTGGCGCCGTTGGAGTTTCCGAGATTGCTGCGCGCCGCGGTCGCCGACGCGCGGCAGCCGCCCGACAGTTCGGAGCGGATGACATCCCAGTTGAAGATCGAATCATTGGCCTGCGGTTCGTATCCCGCGGCCCGCACCTGCTGATCCCACATGCGGGAGTGGGCGAAGGGCGCGGAGTCGTAGACGTCGGGCGGCATGGTGGACAGCCGCAGCATCTGCCGGACCCGCGGGTAGTAGACCGAATCCAGTTCGTCGTAGCTCACCACGCCCCGGAAGACCTGGTCGAACAGGTGCTTCGGCGGCGCGACCATGGCGCCGGTGAACACGATCGACCCGCCGCCGACCGCCGCGGCCCGCCACACGTCGATGCCCGGGTACTCGGTGACATCCAGGACGCCGCCGAAATCCGCGCACGGCATGGGCACCCGGGTGACGCCGGTGAAGCTGGTGCGATGCCAGAAGCCGCGGCCGTCGGGCAGATCGTCGCCGGTGAAGATCTCCCGCCAGGGATCGTTGGGCCAGCGGGAACCGCGTTCCAGCACCGAGTTCTGCACGCCCGCCTCGGCCAGGCGCAGCGCGGTCACCGCGGCGCCGAAACCGGAGCCGATGACGATGGCGTCGCTGTGTTCGGGCGGATCCGGTAGCGGCGCGAAGATTTCCGGCACCCAGGCCTGGAACAGCGCGTTCCACAGCGGATTGGCCGAGGCCGTACCGGCGCCGCGCGTGGCGGCACCCGTCCCGGCGCCCGCCAGCAGGGCCGCCATCCCGGCAGCCTTGAGCACGGCGCGTCTACGCAACCGGCCACCTCCCTCTGTACGCATGGCCGCGCGCGAGATTACCGGGAGGGCGGAGACCCCTCAACACCTTCGTGAGGAATCACAGCCGGAATGGAACCGATCAGGCGCGCAGGCGTTCCCGGCGCAACTGGTCGACCTCCGGGAGATCCAGCGGCGGAAGCGAATCCACGCCCAGGGCCCGGCAGAGGAGATAGTCGGCGAGTTCCGGGTTGCGGGCCAGCGCCGGGCCGTGCATGTAGGTGCCGAGCACCGAACCCTGCACGACGCCCTCGAGGCCGTCGCCCACGCCGTTGCCGACGCCCTTGGTGACGCGCGCCAGCGGCTTGGCGTCCCCGCCGAGTTTGGTTCCGCCACGGTGGTTCTCGAAGCCGGTGAGGGGCTGGGAGAGGCCGGGGATCAGCGGCTGGGTGGCGACCTCGCCGATGGCGCGCTTGTCCTGCGGCGAGGTGGTGACGTCGAAGAGGCCGACGCCGTCGACCCGTTCGCCCGAGGAGGTCTCGTACCAGTGGCCGAGCACCTGGATGGCCGCGCAGATGGCCAGCACCGGCGCGCCGCGCCCGGCGGCCTCCTGCAGGCCCGGGTAGCGCTGCAGGTGGCGGGTGGCCAGGCGCTGGGCGCTGTCCTCCGCGCCGCCCAGGGTGTAGACGTCGAGCGAGTTGGGAACCGGCTCGGTGAGCGGGATTTCGATGATCTCGGCGGTGTAGCCGCGCATACGGGCGCGCTGGCGCAGCACCACGGCATTGCCGCCGTCGCCGTAGGTGCCCATGACGTCGGGCAGGACGAGGCCGATGCGGACGGTCGATTCGCTGCTCATGCCTTGACCCCCTGCTGCTCGGCGAGATCGCGATTCAGGTCGCGGAACGCGGTGTAGTTGGCCAGCACCTCGACGCGGCCGGGCGGGCAGGACGCGATGGCGCGCAAGGGATCCGCGACGGTGATGTGCTCGACTCCAGCGTAGGTCAGGCGCACCGCGAGATCGGTGGCCCGCTCGCCCGCGGCCACCACCTGGGTGCCCTCGAAGTGCTCGAAGCGCACATCCCACAGCCAGGACAGGTCCTCGCCGTCGGGCACCTGGCCGTTGACCGCGATCACCAGACCCGTTGCGGCCGGGTCGATCATGGACAGCGCCTCCTGCCAGCCGGCCGGATTCTTGGCCAGCAGCATGCGGGTGCTGCGGCCGTCCACGTCCACGCTGCGGTAGCGGCCCGCGATCTCGCGCACGGTGCCGGTGGCGGCGGCGGCCTTCACCGGATCCGCACCCAGCGCGACGGCGGCGGCCACGGCCTGGGCCGCGTTGCCCCGATTCGCCCGTCCCGGAAGGGCAAGGGAGAGCGGGATTTCCAATCCATTCGGCCCGTGCAGCCCCTGCTCGTCGACCCGCCACTGCGGCTCCGGACGCTTGAAATCCGCGCCGGTGCTGTACCAGTGCTCGCCCTCCCACACGATGGGCTCGCCGCTGCGCGGGCAGCTGGTGGCGTCCACCGACCAGCCGCTGCCGGCCGACACCCACACCACGTTCGGGTGGTCGTAGGCGATGGAGGTCACCAGCACGTCATCGCAGTTGGCGATGAGCACGGCCGCGGGATGCCGGGCCATGCCCTCGCGCAGGCGGCGCTCGATCATGTTGATCTCGCCGACCCGGTCGAGCTGGTCGCGGGAGAGATTCAGCAACACCACGACCGACGGGTTCAGCGCGTCGGCGACATGCGGCAGATGCAGTTCGTCCACCTCGATGGCCGCGAGCGGCGCGGTGCGGTGCGCGGTGAGCGCGGCCACGATGCCCGCGTCCATGTTGGCGCCGTCGGCCTGGGTGGCGACGCTGCCGAGTCCTCGGCCATTGGCAGAGCCGAGCGTCTGCAGCGCCGCGGTGGTCATGCGGGTGGTGGTCGACTTGCCGTTGGTGCCGGTGATCAGCACCGTGCGCTTGCCGCGACCCAGTTGCGCCATGAGCGAGGGGTCGATCTTCAGCGCGATCAGCCCGCCGATCATGGAGCCGTTGCCGCGCCCGGCCCGCCGGGAGGCCCACGAGGCGGCCGTCGCCGCCCGCAGCGCCAGCTGTCCGCGCATCGAGATGTCTGCCACGACGCGAGTTTATGGGGACGGCGGGTGTGACGTGCGGGCGGTGCCCGGGCCGCGGACGTGAGCTACGCCGCACTCAGCTCTTGTACAGCAGCTCCTCGTAGTGATTGGCGTAGTAATCCTCCAGCTGCTCCACGGTTTCCGGAGTCGCCGGCTGCAGTTCCTTGACCATGGTCGCGTGCGAGGGCATATCGACCTCGGCCCACTTCTCCGGCTTCCACAGGTTGCTGCGCAGCATGGCCTTGGCGCAGTGGAAGAAGATCTGCTCGATGTCGATCTCGATGGCCAGGATCGGGCGATGGCCCTTGACCACCATGTCGTCGAAATACGGTGCGTCCCGGACCAGCCGGGCGCGGCCGTTCACGCGCAGCGTCTCGCCGCGGGTGGGGATCAGGAACAGCACGCCCACATGGGGATTGGACAGGATGTTCAGGTAGCCGTCGGCGCGGCGATTGCCCGGGCGCTCGGGAATCACGATGGTGTGATCGTCGAGCACCTTCACGAAACCGGCCGGATCACCCTTCGGGGAGGCGTCGCAATTCCCCTCGGCGTCACTGGTGGACAGCACCACGAACGGCGTATTCGCGATCCACTGCTTGTCCCGCTCGTGCAGCGCGACGCGCTCCTTGGCGACGGCGCGCGGGTTCGGCTCCCCCAGGAGTTCACGCAGTTCGGCCGGGTCGGTGATCTCGCTCATGACTCGATTCAACGCGCCCGGCACACCTGCGCACCAGCGAATTTCCCCCGTTGTGAGAAATTCCCTAGGCGTCGAACATATTCGGCTGCCCCGCCGCGAAGCGGGCCGTGTCCAGCTGCCGGAACGGTTCGAGCGCTTCCGAGCGGTAGAGCGTGAACAGCTTGCAGCGCGGGGCATCCGAGCCGGAGACGTCGAGGATCTTGTTGACGGCCGTGCGGGCCGCCTCGGACGCACCCTCCATGGTGGCGAGGTCCACGTTGGTGCGTACGTAATCGCCTGCCAGATACAGGTTTCCGAGTGCGGCGCTGTGCGATTCCGGGCGCAGCGCCCAGGATCCGGCCGTATTGATCAGCAGCGGATCGGCATTGGTATTGCGCTTCTGCGCGGCATCCCAGCCGATTCCGGTGTCGAGGAACCAGGAGTGCAGATCGTCGTCGCGCAGCAGATCGGCCCGATCATTGAGGTGCGCCTTGAGCTGTGCCCACACCTCGCGGGCGATCTCCTCGTGCGTGCACTCCTTGGCCGTCTTGCCGTAGAGCATGCCGGGGGTGTTCCAGTCGGAGATGTCCACCGACAGGCAGTCCTGCACGGTGCCGTCGCCCATACCGGTGACCGGCGTGCGGTTCCAGAACTGGCCCTGGGAGATGGAGGTCAGCGACCACGGCGAATCCACATACGCGACATGGCCGCGCGCGATATCGGTGCGGCGGCGCAGGAAGAACTGGATACCGGTCATCCAGTCCACGGTGAGCTGGCTCATGCCCGCCAATTCCGGTCGCAGCGACAGGATCTCGGGGGTCCACAGGGTGCGGGCCACCTCTACCGGCATGGCGCTCACGAAGTGGTCGGCGGTGACCGTCTGGGCCGATCCGGACGAATCGACCACGCGCGCACCGGAGATGCGGGCGCCGTCGAGCTCCAGGCCGCGCACCTCGGCATTGACGAAGGTGACACCCAGTTCCCGGAGCCGGTTCACCCACGGGTCGATCCACGCCTCGTTGGTGGCCCCGTTCAGGAGCCGGTCCAGCGCACCGTCATTGGCGACCTCGAGCGGGTTGCCGAGGAACTGCTCGCCCATGGTGCCGATGGTCAGGGTGCTGGCCTTGTCCTCCTTGGCGGCCACCAGCAGCGTGGTGAGCGTCCGCGAGAGCAGCATGCGAAATTCGTTGGAGCGCTTGCCCGCACCGACGTAGTCGCGCCAGGAGACCTGGTCCCATTGGCCGTAGCGGCGGGCGTCGCAGCTGGTGTTGAAGACCAGCAGGCGATTCGCGAAGTAGAGGGCGTCCGCGGTGCCCATGCTGGTGGATGTCGCGATGGCCGAGCCGACCGTCTCCCGGAAGTCGGCCGGGGTGGACCAGATCTTGCCGAACTTGCCCATGGGGATGAGGGTGTCGTCCGCGTCGGTGCGCGAGAACCGGGCCTCCGGGGCGGCGACCAGGTTGTCCCACACACCGTTGGCATTGCCCGCGAACGGGATTCGCCGCATGGTGTCGGGGATGTGGCGGTAGAAGCCGGGGAAGAACCGGAATCCGTGCTCACCCCACAGTTCCGGCCGCCCGTCCTTGCCGCTGCCCGGCACCACGATGCTGCGCGCCTTGCCGCCCAGCGCCCGCCGCTCGTAGACGGTCACCTCGAAGCCGCGTTCGGCCAGTTCGTGGGCGGCGGTCAGACCCGCGACTCCCCCGCCCAGCACCGCCACCCGACGCCCGGACTCGGCTCGGGCGGAGGTCGGCCGCGCGGCCCCCGCCGCCACCGTCCCCGCCATCGCCCCGGCCGCTACCGCTCCACGCAGCACTGTCCGCCGCGTGACGGACAAACGCTGTCCTGCCATACCCGTTACCTCCCACGCCTGGGGAGGATCCTAAGGAGCTGTCGCAGACAGATGGTCCGTTGGGGTGGAAATTTTCAGACTGATGCCCCGGAATTTTGGGGCTCGACGGCCCGCCGAGGTCGCGGTGAACGCTCCGACGATCACGATCACGGCTCCGACCAGGGCCAATGCCGACGGAGTCTCGTCCAGGAAGGCCCAGGAGGCCGCGATGCCGACGACCGGCACCGCCAGCGACAGCGGGGCCACCGTGCTCGCCGGGTAGCGGCTCATCAGATAGGTCCACAGGCCCGAACCGGCGATGGTGCCCAGCAGCACGATGTAGGCCAGGGCGGCGAAGGCGGGCCAGCCGCTCGGTGAGAAGGAGTCCAGCAGGTCGTTCCAGCCGGTGGTCGTGCCCTCGGTCAGCGCGGACAGCGTGAACATGGGGATCGGCGGCACCACGGCCATCCACAGGGTCAGGTGCAGCGGGTTGACGCCGTCGGATTCGGCCGCGGCCAAGCGGGAGCCGATATTGCCGAAGGCCCAGCCCAATCCGCCGAGCAGGGTCAGCAGCAGCGGCAGCAGCGCCGCGTGATGCGAACGGTCCCAACCGATCACGGCCATCCCGGCCATGGCCACCGCGATGCCCGCCAGCTGGATGCCGCGCAGCCGCTCCCGCAGGAAGACCGCGCCCAGCAGCACGGTGAACGGCGCGGACGACTGCAACACCAGCGACGACAGACCGGTCGGCATCCCGGTCCGCATGGCCGTGAACAGGAACGCGAACTGCAGGATCCCGAACCCGACCCCGTACAGCAGCAGCCACTTCCACGGCACCCGCGGCCGCGGCACGAAGATCAGCACCGGAATCGCGATCACGGCGAACCGCAGTCCCGCGAAGAAGAACGGCGGGAAGTGCTCCAGCCCCACATGAATGGCCAGAAAGTTCAGGCCCCACAGCACCACGACGGTGAGCCCGAGCAGTCGATCGCGATTGGTCATGCCGAAGATCTTGCGGGCGCTAATAGGTAAGAACAATCGAATAATTCTGCAAGAACGGTGTAGTACAACTTAACGGTGCAAACAGATCCACCCCGCTCGGTCCCGCCTCCACGCCGCGTCAGCCGGGACACGCCCGGCGATGCCACGCCGGATGTGTCGCGCGGTCCCACCCGCGCGGAGACCGGCACGCCGCCGAGCACCCCGGCCCGGGCGCGGCGGGTGGTCGCGGCCAAGCCGGTCGGAACCGAGCGGACGGAGACACCCGCCGGGCCGCTCATGTCGCTCGAGCGGCTGCGCGTGCTGCGCGAACTGGCCGATCGCGGAACGGTTGCCGCGGTGGCCGAAGCACTGTCGATGACGCCGTCGGCGGTGTCGCAGCAGTTGAAGGTATTGGCCCGGGAGGCGGGCGTGGCGCTCTTGGAACCCGACGGCCGGCGGGTGCGGCTGACCGATGCCGGGCGGGCGCTCGTGGTCCGGGCCGATGAGGTGCTCGAGGCGATGGAACGCGCGGTCACGGAGATGGCCGAGTATCGCGGATCGCCGCGCGGCCGGGTTCGGGTGGCGCTCTTCCCTTCCGGCGCGACGCTGCTGCTGCCGCATGTGCTGGCCGAGTTGGAGGGCAGCGGCGTGGAGATGGTGGCGGCCGACGAGGACGTGCCGCCGAGCGAGGTCCCGGGTTTGCTGGCCGATTACGACGTGGTCCTCACCCACCGCGACGAGCGCGCTCCCTCGCTGGGCGGGCCGCGCGTGGCGTCGCGGGTGCTCATGCGGGAACCGATCGATGTCGTGGTGGCTCCGGACCACCGGCTGGCCCGGCAGGGTGCGGTGGTGCCCGCCGAACTGTCCGATGAGACCTGGGTCAGCGTCCGCACCGGCTTCCCGGTCGACGATGTGCTGCGCTCGATCGCCACGGTCACCGGTGTCCAGCCGCGAATCGCCCAGCGGCTCAACGAATTCAGCGTGATCGAGGCGCTGGTGGCCACCGGGTACGGCGTGGCGCTGATGCCGCGCTACGCGGTCCGCCATCCGGATCTCGTCATGCTGCGCCTGGCCGGTGTCCGCGCGGCCCGCGTCTACGACCTGGCCACTCGACCGCACGCCGACAAGCGCCCCGCGGTCGCCATGGTGATCGCCGCCTTCCGGGCCGCCGCCCGGCGCGCTACCGGGGCGGAGTAGCGGTCCCCGGCCACCCGAATTCAGCGGTTGACTTGGAGTGCACTCCAAGTTTTAGCGTGGCGGCATGAGCATTCGACTCGGGTATCAGATGCCGAACTTCAGCTACGGGGTCGCGCCGCGGGACTTGTTCCCGGCGGTGGTGGCGCAGGCGCGCGAGGCCGAGGCGGCGGGGTTCGACGCGGCCTTCGTCATGGACCACTTCTACCAATTGCCGCTGCTCGGGGCGCCCGAGGAGCCGATGCTGGAGGCGTACACGGCGCTGTCCGGGCTGGCGGCCTCGACCGAGCGGATTCAGTTGTCCGCCTTGGTGACCGGCAATACCTACCGGAACCCGGCGCTCACCGCCAAGACAGTCACCACCCTGGACGTGGTGAGCCGGGGGCGGGCCGTACTGGGCATCGGGGCCGGCTGGTTCGAGCTCGAGCACCAGGCCTATGGCTTCGACTTCGGCACCTTCACCGAGCGGTTCGAGAAGCTCGAGGAGGCCCTCGAGATCATCACGCCGATGCTGCGCGGACAGCACTCGACCCATGACGGCAAGTGGTACCGCACCCAGGACGCCATGAACGAGCCGCGGGTGCGCGACGACCTGCCGATCCTGCTCGGCGGTGGCGGCGAGAAGAAGACCTTCGGGCTGGCGGCGCGCTTCGCCGACCACCTCAACATCATCTGCAATGCCTCGGAGCTGCCGCGCAAGCTCGACGCCCTGCACGCCCGCCTGGACGAGGTGGGCCGCGATCCGAAGACCCTGGAGACCAGCTTCCTGGCCTTCGTCATCGTCGACGAGGACGGCGATCGCGCGCGCAAGACCCAGGCCGAGATGCTGGCCCGGATGGGCATCGCCGACCTGGGCGCCATTCCGACCGAGGCGCTGCGCAATACCCCGGCGGATCGCCAATTCGTCGGCACCCCGGACGAAGTCGCCGAGCAGATCCAGACGCGGGTGCTCGATCAGGGCATCGACGGCATCATCGTCAATATCGTCAACAACGGCCACGAGGCGGGTGTCGTCGAGCTGGCGGGTCGCGCGCTGGCTCCCCTGGTCGGGAACTAACTCTCCGGCAGCAGAATGCCCCGCGGTTCCGTTGAACCGCAGGGCATTTCGCTGTTTCTACTGCTGAGGCGGATAGCCGCCCTGCTGCGGCGGGTATCCACCCTGCGGCTGCTGGTAGCCGCCCTGCGGCGGGAACCCTTGCTGCGCGGCGTGATAGCCGAAATCGTCGGCCACCATGGCGGCCAGCTCCAGCAGTGCGCGCCGGGTGGGCTTGCCGACCAGTTCCAGGTCGATCTCCGCGCCCTCGGCCAGGTGATCGTCGAACGGCACCACCTGCACCGCGCGGGTGCGGTCCAGGAACAGCTTGCGCAGCTGATCCAGGTCCACCGTGGACGATCCCTTGCGAGAAGCGTTGACCACCACCACGGTTCGCTCCACCAGCTTGTGGTAGCCGTGGTGGTCGAGCCAGTCCAGGGTCGCCGAGGCGCTGCGCGCGCCGTCGATGGCCGGGGAGGTGACCAGCACCAGCGAGCTCGCCATATCCAGCACGCCGGACATGGCCGAGTGCATCAGGCCGGTGCCGCAGTCGGTGAGGATGATGTTGTAGAACTGCTGCAGGATGCCGATGGCCTTGCGGTAGTCGGCCTCGGAGAACGCCTCCGACACCGCCGGATCCTGTTCGGAGGCAAGCACTTCCAGTCGGCTCGGGGCCTGCGAGGTGTGCGCCCGCACATCGGAGTACCGGCTGATGTGCCCGTCCTCCAACAGGTTTCGCACCGTGGAGCGGGTCTGCCGGGGCACTCGGTGCGCCAGCGTCCCGAGGTCCGGGTTGGCGTCGATGGCGATGACGCGGTCACCGCGCAGCGAGGCGAAGGTGGAGCCGAGACCGACCGTGGTGGTGGTCTTTCCGACGCCGCCCTTGAGCGACAGGATGGCGATCCGGTAGTCCCCGCGCACCGGCTGGTTGACCCGGTCCACCAGCTGCCGGTACACCACATCCGCGGCCGACTCGCCCGGATTGATGGCGCCGCCGGACGCCTTGTGTATGGCCCGGCGCCAGCCGCTGCGCGGCGCGCGCTTGGCCCGCTTCAACAGGTTCAGGTCGTTGACCGAATGTCCCGGCGGCATCTGCTGCTGGCCGTACTGCTGCCCGAAGCCGCCCGGCTGCTGCTGCGGAAAACCCGGCTGCGACTGCGGGTTCCAGCCCGGCTGGAAGCCCACCTGCGGCTGCGGCGGTTGCTGCTGCTGCGGCGGCGCGGCCGGGGGCGGCGACCAGCTGTAGATCGGCCCGCCGGGCTGATCATTGGACGGCGCGAACTGGCCCGGCTGGCCCGGTCCGCCGAAATGTCCGGGCTCCATGGGCGTTTCGCCCTCGCCCGGCGCTCCGGCCTGGTCCGGGAAGACCCGGCGCACCATGCCGTCGCTGCCGATCTCCTGGCGGATATCGCCGTACGGCGTATGGTCGACGACCTCGCCCAGCGGCCCTCCCGGGGCCGGAAAACCGTTCGGCGCACCGGGATTCGGCGGCGGTGCGAACTGACCGGAATCCGGCGGCGGGAAGCCCGGCGGGCCGTAGGGCCCGGGACCGCCCGGCGCGAAGGGATTGTGGCCTTCCGGGCCCGCGAACGGACCGGGCGCGGCAAAGGGATTCGGGCCGCCCGGTCCACCCGGGAACGGCCCCCCGCCCATGTGCACCGTCTGGTCGATCGAGTCCGGCACCGGCGGGAAGAACCCGGCCACCTGATCCTCGGAGTCGGCCCCGCCTTCCTTCGGCTCGGCGGACTCGTCCAGCGCTGCCGCGTCCGCCTCCGACGCCTTCACGGCATCGTCGACGTCCTCCTGCTCGGCAGGCTTCGAGGTCGAATTCTGATCTTTCGTGGTCACGTGTCCCCCATCTGCTCGACAGCTCGAACAGAGAGCTCGGCGCTATTGCGTCCCAACGCTAGCATTCTCGAGCCCTCCAGACGTGGCGAGCCCGCCTCGACGAAGTCGAGACGGGCTCTCCTACCAGCGCTTTCATTCAGCTCTTACGAGCAGCTCGGTTGACCGCCGAGACCACCGCGCGCAGCGAGGCGGTGGTGATCGAGGTGGCGATGCCGACGCCCCAGGTGACCTGGTCGCCGATGGCGACCTCGACGTAGGCCGCGGCCTGGGCGTCGTCACCGGAGGACATGGCGTGCTCGCTGTAGTCCAGCACGCGCACGTCGTAGTCGATGGTGGCCAGCGCGTCGACGAAGGCGGCCAGCGGGCCGTTGCCCTCACCGGCGACGGCGTGCTCGACGCCGTCCACCTTGACCACGGCCTCGATGTGGTCGACGCCGCCGTCGACCTCGGAGGCGGTGACCTTCTGGCGGATGCGCTCCAGCGGCAGGATCGGGGTCAGGTACTCCTCGGAGAAGACGTCCCACATCTCCTTCGGGGTGACCTCGCCGCCCTCGCCGTCGGTGATCTTCTGGACGGCCTGCGAGAACTCGATCTGCAGCCGGCGCGGCAGCACCAGCCCGTGATCGGTCTTCATGATGTAGGCGACGCCGCCCTTGCCGGACTGCGAGTTCACCCGGATCACGGCCTCGTAGGTGCGGCCGACGTCCTTCGGGTCGATGGGCAGGTACGGAACCTCCCACACGATGTCGTCGACGTCCGCGCCCTGCGCGTCGGCGGCGGCCTTCATGGCGTCCAGGCCCTTGTTGATGGCGTCCTGGTGCGAGCCGGAGAAGGCGGTGTAGACCAGATCGCCGCCGTAGGGGTGGCGCTCGGCGACCGGCAGCTGGTTGCAGTACTCGACCGTGCGGCGGATCTCGTCGATATTGCTGAAGTCGATCTGCGGGTCGATGCCGCGGGAGAACATGTTCATGCCCAGCGTGACCAGGCAGACGTTGCCGGTGCGCTCGCCATTGCCGAACAGGCAGCCCTCGATGCGGTCGGCGCCGGCCTGGTAGCCCAGTTCCGCGGCGGCCACGGCGGTGCCGCGGTCATTGTGCGGGTGCAGCGACAGCACGATGGAGTCGCGGCGGGCCAGGTTGCGGTGCATCCACTCGATGGAGTCGGCGTAGACGTTGGGGGTCGCCATCTCCACGGTCGCGGGCAGGTTGATGATCAGCGGCTTGGCCGGGGTCGGCTGGATGATCTCGGAGACCGCATCGCACACCTCGCGGGCGTAGTCCAGCTCGGTGCCGGTGTAGGACTCCGGGCTGTACTCGTAGCGCCAGTTGGTGTCCGGGTAGCGCTTCTCGACCTCCAGGCACAGCTTGGCGGCGTCGGTGGCGATCTTCTTGACCGCGTCGCGGTCCGCGCGGAAGACCACGCGGCGCTGCAGGATCGAGGTCGAGTTGTAGAAGTGCACGATCACGTTCGCCGCGCCGGCGCAGGCTTCGAAGGTGCGCTCGATCAGCTCGGGACGGGACTGGGTCAGCACCTGGATGGTGACGTCGTCCGGGATCGCGCCGTCCTCGATGATCTCGCGGACGAAGTCGAAGTCGGTCTGCGAGGCGGACGGGAAGCCGACCTCGATCTCCTTGTAGCCCATGCGCACCAGCAGGTCGAACATGCGGCGCTTGCGGGCCGGGCTCATCGGATCGATCAGCGCCTGGTTGCCGTCGCGCAGGTCCACGGCGCACCAGCCGGGCGCGCGGTCGATGATCTTGTCCGGCCAGGTGCGATCGGGCAGCTCGACCGCCTCGACCTCCTCGGCGAAGGGCCGGTACCGGAACACCGGCATGGAGGAGTTCTTCTGGGTGTTCCAGGCGGGCTGGTCGGCGGGCGCGGGCTTGGACGGCGGGGTGATGTTGCGCGTACCGGATACGAAAGCGTCAGCAGGGGACATGGCGATTTATCTCCGAGGGTGTGGCTGGATCCCAGGTATGGGGTAGACCGGCACGGCACATCCCCGCGACGGGAGCCGGTCCGTATCAGAACCCGTCGCGGCGGCCGAGGAGAAGTGCCCGCTGCATGATGATCACGAGTTTACATGCGGGCAATAGAAGCCCGGAAGCCGGGGAGGCGGGGGCCACACCCGAGGTCTGCGCCAGCACGGTCCGAGTGTGTCACCCCTGCGCGGCGGACACGCAGAGTTCGTGAATGAAGCGCATTTTGTCCAGAACCGGGTCGGCCAGCACGAAGGGATACGGATCCCGGTGGCCCATGGCGCGATTCATCATATTGAGCGCCCACACCAGGGGCAGCCAGAGCTCGATGATGCGGTCGAAGGCGGCGGCGCCGATCGGGGCGCGGTCCAGGGTCGCCCCGGCCGGGGCGAAGCCGAAGGCGGCCGCGGTGTCGAGGGTGTCGCGGATGTGCAGGTAGTGGGCGAAGGTCTCGGCCCAGTCCTCGGTGGGGTGCATGGTGGCGTAGGAGGAGACGTGGGTGTTCTCCCAGCCGGGTGGCGCGCCCTCGGCGTAGTGGCGGTCCAGGGCCTGCTGGTAGTCGGCGAAGGGATCGCCGAACAGGTCGTGGAAGCGGGTGGCGTGCTCGTCGGTGACCAGGAGCAGTTGGTAGTAGTGCCCGATCTCGTGACGGAAGTGGCCGAGCAGGGTGCGGTAGGGCTCGTCCATTTCCACCCGCAGGCGCTCGCGGTGCAGATCGTCGCCCTCGGCCAGGTCGAGGGTGATGACACCGTTCTCATGACCCGTGGTGACGGGATCGTCGGCGCTGGAGAGCAGATCGAAGGCCAGGCCGAGCTCGGGATCGGCGGTGCGGTCGGTGAGGGGCAAACCGAGTTCGGTGAGTTCGACGACCAGGCGGCGCTTGGCGGCCTCGGCCTCCCCGAAGGCGGTGAGCCACTTGTCTTCCAGCGCGGCCGGGCGACGGCGGGTCAGGCGGCAGGATTCGCAGAGGCCGGGCGCGCCGTCGGCCGGGACCAGCCAGTTGCATTGCGCCACAAACTGGTTCGCGCACATCGCGAACTTCCCGGAATCGACGGGCAGCAGCGCCCTCGTCTCGAGGCTGAACCCGATGTCGGAATTGCAACCGAGGCAGACGGTGTTCTCGAAAGCCAGTTGCTGACCGCAGCGGGGGCAGGCGAAATCGCGCACGACTCAATCCTCCACGGGGGCGACGTCCACGGAGACCGTGATGGTGGATTCCTTGGCATCGGTGTAGATGATGCCGCGCAGCGGCGGGACGTCGGCGTAGTCGCGGCCCCAGCCGACGGTGACGTAGCGGTCGTCGGCGAACTGATCATTGGTGGGGTCGAAGCCGATCCAGTCGTCGCCGGGCAGCCACACCGCCGCCCAGGCGTGGGTGGCGTCCGCGCCGACCATGCGCTCCTTGCCCGGGGGCGGGTCGGTGGCGAGATAGCCGGAGACGTAGCGGGCGGCCAGGCCCTGGGAGCGCAGGCAGGCGATGCCGAGGCGGGCGAAGTCCTGGCAGACGCCGCGGCGGTCGGCGAAGACGTCTGCGACGCGGGTGCTGACGGTGGTGGAGCCGGATTCGTAGGTGAAGTCGGTGTGGATGCGGGTGGTCAGTTCCTTCACCGCCTCCAGCAGCGGGCGGCCGGGCGGGAAGGATTCCGCGGCGTACGCGGTGACCTCGGGAATGATCTCCGGCGGGGTCAGGTCGAGGGTGAATTCGACTGCGAGCGGGCCGTTTCCGGCATTGGGGCGGGCCTGCTCCCAGGTCGGCTGATCCTCGGGCGCGGGCGGGGGCGCGATCTCGACCAGGGATTCGCCGGTCACCTCGAGGCGGCGGTGCTCGGCGGTGACGTGGAAGTAGAAGGTGGTGTTGCCGTAGACATCGGTGCCGACCGAGCGGTCCGACGGGATCGGGTCGACCCGAATGTCGTGCGAGAGCAGGTGCTGGCCCTGGAATTCACGCGGGGTGAGATACGCGCGGCCGTAAGAGCTGCTGACGACATCCGAGTACACGTAGACGGTGCGGTGCAGGACTCGCAGGCGGCGCATCAGCCCACCACCCGGGTGGAGCCCCACAGGGGCTGGATATCGCGCGGCACCGAAAGCCGGGTGGCCTCGAAGGATTCGGATATCTTGCGCAGCCGCAGGTGGACGCCGTCGAGCAGTTCGGCCAGTTCGGTGCGGTGGCCGTCGGCGTCGGTGACCTCCAGGTCGGCGGGGTCGAGGCGGCGCAGCATGCGCTGGGCGTCGGCCAGGAGTCGTTGCGGGCGTGAGGATCCGGATGCTCCGGGCAGGGCCAGGAAGTCGTCGTCCAGGCGGGCCAGCTGGTAGGCCAGCGAGCGCGGATTGTGGTCGTCGAACAGCAGCAGGCCCGCGACCGCGGCGATGCGGACCGAATCCCGGTGGCGGCGGCGGTAACTCACGGCGGAGACGGTGGCGGTCAGCACCGCGTCGGTCACCACCCGGCCGACCTCGGGCGGGTAGGAGTCGGTCAAAGCCGCGGCCAGCAGGGACGACAGCGCCAGCGCGCGCTCCAGGCGGCGGCCGATATCCATGACATGCCAGCCGGTGTCGCGCACGGTCGATTCGGCGTCGATGCCGGTGAGCGCCAGCAGGCCGGACAGGGTCTTGGAGTGGACGGCCGAGAGCGCGGCGCCGCGATCACCGCGGACCCCACGGTATTCGGCGAGGGCGCGGTCGATGGAGCCGAGCACCATCCAGGTGTCGGGCGAGAGCTGATCACGCACGGCGCGTGCGGCTTTCGCGTAGCGCTCCACGGAAAAGGCGACGGAACCGGGGAGTTCGCGATCGACGGTGAGGGCGACCAGGTAGTCGTGGTCGCGGCGGGACGCGCCGGGCAGGGCGATCGGGACGGTCGGCTCGTCGGAGTACTCGCGGCGGCGCGGGGACAGCGACTGGGACTGGGATTGGCCCTGCGATTGGGATTGCGATTGCGATTGTTTGCGCCGGTTGCGGCGCTTCTCCGCCGTATCCCGTTGCGCGGCGGTCTGTCTCGGCGGCGGCAGTGCGGCGCCGGTCATCCGGCTCAGGGCGGCCATGAGGACGGGCATGGCCTCCGCGCCCTCCATCCACGGCCGGTACCGGTAGTCCTGATGCCGGTCGTGGATGGCGCTGAGCAGCCGCGCGGTGACCTCGGCGCGCTCGCCGTAGCGGCCCAGCCAGAACAGGTCGTCGAGCACGCGCGGGGAACTGACCACATCCACCGAGGCGACGGCGGCCACCCGACGCTCGCGCTCCTCCGGCACCTCGACTGCGGGGGGCACCTCGACGGCGGGTACGGCCGGGACGGCGGCGGGCGCGGCACGCACCCAGACGTCCTTGGCGGCGGCCTCACCGATCATGCCGTCGGGTCCGCCGCGCTGATGCAATTGCCCCAAACCGCCCTGCATGACGCGATATCCGACGCGACCGGCCAGCGAGAACAGCCGCACCGCGACGGGTGCTGCGGCCAGTCCGCCGGAGCCGTCGACAGCCGGGGCCACCGAGAACCGCGCGGGTTCCTGCCCGACCCACTTCCAGCCCTCCGCCTCGATGCGGGCCCGCCACTCGGCCCGCTGGACGGCGGTCAGCAGGGGGCCGAAGACGGTGGTGTCGTCCACCGCGGAGCGCAGGATCAGCCGGTGCAAATTGGCGGTCAGGTGTGAGCGTTCGGAATCCTCACCACCCCAATAGGATTCGATGCCCGGCAGGGTGAGCTCCTCGTCCAGCAGCTGCCGCGACAGGCGAGGCAGGAACGCCGAGAGCGCCGGATTCTCCAGCAACCCGCTGCCCAGCGTGTTGACCACCGCGACCGCGCCGCGGCGCAGCACCTCCACCAGTCCCACCACGCCCAGCCGCGAATCCGGTCGCAGATCCAGCGGATCGGAGAATTCGGCGTCCACCCGGCGCAGCACCACGTCGACCCGCTTCAGGGTGCCCAGCGAGCGCATCCACAGCAGGCCGTCCCGCACCACCAGGTCGGCGCTCTCCACCAGCGGGAAACCCAGGACCGACGCCAGATATGCCTGATCGAAGGCGGTTTCGGAGTGCACGCCCGGGCTCAGCACCACCACCACGGGATCCTCGTCACCGGCCTGCGGCGCGGCCTCGATGAGCATCAGGCGCATGGCGCGCACGAACGGCGTGAGCGGGCGCGGGCTGGCCAGTTCGAAGGCCTCAGGAATGGCGGCGGAGACGACGCGGCGATCGGCCAGCGCGTAGCCCGCGCCGGAGGGGGCCTGCGCCCAGTCGGCGAGCACCCGGAAGCCGGTGTCGCTCCAGCGGCTGACGTCACAGGCGTGCAGGAACAGCTGATGCCGGCCGGGCAGCGAAATGCCGTGTGCCGCACGCACATACCCGCGGTGGGCGAACACCAGCTGCGGCGGCAGCAGCCCCTCGGTGAGGGTGCGCCGCGCCCCGTACACATCGGTCAGCAGCGCGTCGAGCAACCGGGAGCGTTGCACCACACCGGATTCCAGGGCGGCCCAGTCGGTATCGGAGAGCAGCAGCGGGATCGGGTCCAGCCGCCACGGGGACGGGTTCGCGGGTTCCTCGGAGGTGGTCAGTTCGGTGTAGGTGATGCCGTCGTCCTCGATGAGGCGGCGGACCCGGCCGTCGATGCGGCGCAGGCCCTCGCGGCCCTGGTCCAGGAAGTCGGCGGACAGGTCGGCCCACATGGTGCGCAGGCGGCCGTCGCGGTCGACGAGTTCGTCGTAGTAGCCGCCGGTGGGCAGGCCACAGGCGTCGAGCGCGCCGGTATCGGCCGCGGCGGCACGGTAACTCGCGAAATCCTCGAGCACGCCGCGCCGCGCCGCGAGGGTATTCCACCGATCGGGCTCTTCCGGCATGGCGTCACCGGGTGGCACCGCGTCCAGCACTGTCACCGCAACCACATCCCCGGGTATGCCTGCTCACCGATCGCCGGCCAGACCCCAGACGGTCCGCGCCCGGCGCAGATCGAGGATTCCGGGCGCACCGACGTCCGTTGCCTGTATGGCCATTTTGGCACGCAGATCGGCGATATCGACCGGACCCGGAGAATGCCCGGTGGATTCGAATCGCCGATTGCGCCGGGATTGCGCCACCACCGAATTCACCGGCGGCCCGGCGTAGAACATGCCGCCGGGATGACTCACGTGATAGGTGCAGCCACCGCGCGACAGCCCGGTCTCGAGTTCGATCACGTCGAAGACCAGGGGCGCGTCCACGGTGATCGTCGGATGCAGTGATTCCGGTGGCTGCCAGGCCCGATACCGCACACCCGCCACCTGCACGTCGGCCCGCCCGGCCGCGACCAGCGGCAGCGGGAAACCGTTGCAGGTCACCGCGTACCGATCGCGGTCGGCCCCGGTCACCCGCACCTGCAGTCGCTCCACCGAGGAGTCCACGTAGCGGGCGGTGCCCGATGCCGTGGTCTGTTCGCCGAGGGTGTTCCACGGTTCGATCGCGCCGCGCAGTTCGACTTCCATATCCCCGAGTACCACCGTGCCGAAGCGCGGAAAACGAAACTCTGAGAACGGATCGAGCCAGCTGGTATCGAATTCGATACCGTGCGAGCGCAGATCGGCCGCGACCTCGGCGATATCGGCCTGCAGGAAATGCGGCAGCAGATAGCGCCCGTGCAGATTCGCGCCGTGGCGGATGAGCGGCGCGGTGTAGGGCCGCTCCCAGAACCGCAGCACCAGTGCCCGCACCAGCAGCGACTGCACCATGGCCATGCGGAAGTGCGGCGGCATCTCGAAACCGCGCAACTCGACCAGGCCGAGACGGCCGCGGACCGAGTCCGGGCTGTAGAGCTTGTCGATGCAGAATTCCGCGCGATGGGTGTTGCCGGTGAGATCGGTGAGCAGGTGCCGCAGTGCGCGGTCGACCACCCAGGGCGGGGCGGTGGGCTCGTCGGGATCGTCGCCCGCGGTGCTCAGCCGCGCGATCTCGGCGAAGGCGATCTCCAGTTCGTAGAGCGAGTCCTCGCGGCCCTCGTCGACGCGCGGCGCCTGGGAGGTCGGTCCGATGAAGCGGCCCGAGAACAGATAGGACAGCGCCGGATGCCGCTGCCAGTAGGTGAGCATGGAGACCAGCAGGTCCGGCCGCCGCAGCAGCGGCGACCGCGCGGGCGTGCTGCCGCCCAGCGTGATGTGATTGCCGCCCCCGGTGCCTCGGTCGGTGCCGTCCACATCGAAGGATTCGGTGCTCAGCCGTGCCAGCCGGGCCTGCTCGTAGAGGGTGTCGAGCAGCCGTGACTGCTCCTCGAAACTCGAGGTGGGCTGGACGTTCACCTCGATCACGCCCGGATCGGGGGCGACGGACAGCGTGTGCAGCCTGCCGTCCACCGGTGGCGGATACCCCTCCAGCACGACCGGCTGCCCGGCCGCGACCACCGCCTCCTCCACCCGGCGCACCAGATCGCAGTACGCCCCGAATTCCGGGATGGGCGGCAGGAATACGAACAGCCGACCGTCGCGGACCTCCGCGACCAGCGCGGTGATCGGCGCGCGCTCGGCGGATTCGACCACCGCGGGCGGCTCGTCCGCGGCCAGCGGCCGGCGCGGTGCGAAGGGATCGGCCTCCGGGCGCGGCGGCGGCGCGTTCCAGGCGATCGATCCCAGCGGCAAGCGCAGACCGGCGGGAGAATCGCCCTCCGTCAACATGATTCGACCGCGGCGCAGGCGCCAGTCGGCGCTCGCCCATCCGGCCTCGTCGTCGCGGCGGTAGAGGGACAGCACATAGGCGGCGGGCTCGCCGACGGCGGTGTCCAGGCGCGCCAGCAGGGCCTCGCGGGCCGCCTTCGAATCCCGGGCGGTGTCGAGATCCTCGTCCGGCGGGATCGGTTCACCCTGCGGCACAGCGGCTTTCGTCGCCAGCCGGAGCAGCGGATCCTCGTAGGCCGGTCGCACCTGACTGTCGGGCAGACCCAATCCGTGGGCGATATGAGCGACGATCGAGCGAGCGGTCCGCGAGTCCGGAACGGAGTCGGCGGGATCCGGGCTGACGGGTTTCGGGCTGACGCCCGGCGAACCGTTCGTCCGCGGCGGCGCGTGTCCCTCATGGACCGGCGCGACGGTCCGAGCCGCCACCGGGCTCTGCGCTATCAGGGCGGGCTGCGCTTCCGCGGGCTTCCCGCTGTCGGCCTTGTCCCGCACCGGCTTTCGAACTTCCGGGTTTGCCTGGGCGACCGGAGCGGAGGGCAGCCACGGGTGCGCGAGGAGTTCGGGGTGCCGCCACAGCGGCTCGCCGTCATCGCGCCAGTGCATGGCGATTTCCCAGCGCGGCAACGGTTCTCCGGGATACCACTTGCCCTGGCGGTACTGCACCAGGCCGGTCGGCGCGTAGATCCGGCGCAGGCGTTCGGCCAGATCGGCGGCGCGTTCGCGTTTGGCCGGGCCGTCGGCCTCGGTGGTCCATTCCGGGCCCGTCTGGTCGTCGAGGGAGACGAAGGTGGGCTCGCCGCCGATGGTCAGGCCGATTCCGGCGGCCTCGGTGCGGGCGTCGACGGCCGCGCCCGCCGCGCGGATGCGCTCCCACTGGGAGTCGGTGTAGGGCAGGGTGACTCGCGGATCCTCGTGAATCCGGCGGACGGTGTTGGAGAAATCCAGCGTGGAGTTGACCGGGTCGGTGGCGCCGGTGATGGGCGCCGAGGAGACCGGGTGCGGGGTGGCCGCCAGCGGGATGTGGCCCTCCCCCGCGAACAGGCCGGAGGTGGGGTCCAGGCCGACCCAGCCCGCGCCGGGGAGATACACCTCGGTCCAGGCGTGCAGGTCGGTGAAGTCCGCGGGCGGGCCGGACGGGCCGTCCAGAGACGGTACGTCCTGGGCCAATTGGATGAGGTACCCGGAGACGAAGCGCGCGGCCAGGCCGAATTCGCGCAGGATGGAGACCAGCAGCCAGGCCGAGTCCCGGCACGAGCCCAGGGCGCTGCGCAGAGTGTGGTCGGGCGTCTGCACGCCCGGCTCCATCCGGATGGTGTACGCGACATCCTGGCGCAGCGCCTGATTCACGGCGATCAGGAATTCGATGGTGCGCGGCCGGTCGTGCGGGGTGTGGCGGCGCACCCAGTCGTGCACCAACGGGCCGGGCCCGGAACCGGATTCGCCCTCGTCGACCGGTCGCAGATACGGCTCCAGATCGGCGAGCAGCTGCGGCGAGTAGGCGAACGGGAACTGCTCGGCCTGCTCCTCCACGAAGAAGTCGAACGGATTGATGGCGTCCATATCGGCGATCAGCCCGACCACGATGGACAGTTCCGGCGTGGGTTCGTGGAAGATCAAGCGCGCCAGGAAGTTTCCGAACGCGTCCTGTTGCCAGTTCACCCAGTGGTTCCCCGGGCTGACCCGCATGGAGTACGCCTCGATGGTGGTGCGGGTATGCGGGGCGGGCCGCAGCCGGACCACGTGCGGATGGACGCGCACGGGATGGTCGAAGGAATAGGTGGTGCGATGCTCGAGGGAAACCTTGATCCCCATCCGTCCAGTTCACCACGCGGAGGGCCGACCACGCTGGCGTTTTTCCGACAGATCGGGCGACACGCGGTGAGCTCCCACAGTTGTCGCACCCGGGTGATATCACCGTAACGACGGGTGAAGGAGGAAGGGATGCCCGAAAGCGACTGCCCGGAGTGTGAATCGGCCCTCGACCACTGTCACGGGACATTGATCGCGCACGCCGCGGGTCCGGTGGAGTGCACCGAACCCGACTGTTTCGACACCGGCCGGGCGCGGCACGTCTTCGTGGCCGACTGCGGCGATGTCGCGGGCGGCTGTGACTGCGCCGCGCCGAGGATGGAGACCGGTCGGAAGGCGAAGGCGGGCTAGCAACTAGCCTGGCCGGGTGAGTTACGACCTGGTTCTGCTGCCCTCCGGTGCCGCCGCGTCCGCCGAAGCGGTGGACGCGTATCTGACGGCGCAGGACGGCCGACCGGCCGGCGACGTCGTCGGCGAGATCGCGGCCGAGCTCGACAAGCGCAATGCCGAGCTGCCCGAGATCGACGCCTTCCTGGGCGCGCCCGCCGCCGAGGCGGTGCTGGGCGACGCGCTGTTCGTGTCCACGCCCTACGACTCGCTCGGGTTCACCCGGAACCTGTTGTTCGAGCTGGGGACCCCGCGCGGCTACGCCGTGTGGGACCCGCAGCTGGCCTGGCTGCTGGATCCGGCCTGCTCGGTCGAGGCCGCGGTCACCCACGGCGGCGCGGGTGAGTTCCCGTATCTGACAAAAGAACTGGTCGACGAATGGATTCCGAACCTGGGACAGCCCGGTCCGTATCTCATTGTGGAAACCGGTGATCAGGTCTACATCCAGACCTATCGGCATCCGGATGGTCATTACGACCTCGAATACCGGGAAGGGTCGGCGGATAAGCATTTCGCCGCCACCGCGACCGACTCGCGAATTGTCGCCGATCTGATCTGGGGCTGGGCCACGGGCGATCGTTCCGGATTCGCCGCGCTGGATTGGCAGCGGCTCACGCTCTGAGCTTTGAATAACGGACGGATTTCAATTTCGGCTCGCCCTACCCGGCAATGACGGATGCGCGTGTGTCGGAAAGCTAATCTTTCACTTGATCGACACAGGGCTAATTGCACGAGGTGTTTCCGGGCTTGATGGCATTAGTCACCGAGGCGAGGAGCGAGAGATGAAGCTACGTCCGACCATGAGCGCGGGGACCCTACGCAAGGGCTTGGCAGTCGTGGCCGGATTAGCGGCTACCTTCGCGATAGCAGTGGCTTTACACGCCAGCGGCGCCGGGGCGGATATCCCCCGAAACGTTCAGCACATTCCGTGTCCTCAGCCGGCGGCGCTACCCGCACCGCCGACCTGGACTTAACGGCTACAGCGCGCGGCGACCGGAAAGGGCTCGCCCCAGCGTCAATTCGTCGGCGAATTCCAAGTCGCCGCCCATCGGCAATCCCGAGGCCAGGCGGGTCACGCTCAGGCCCGGGAAGTCGCGCAGCATGCGGACCAGATACGTGGCCGTCGCCTCGCCCTCGGTATTCGGGTCGGTGGCAATGATGACCTCGGTGACATCCACGCCGTCGTCCTGATTTCCGATGCGGGTCAGCAGTTCCCGAATGCGCAACTGATCGGGGCCGATGCCCGACAATGGATCGAGCGCGCCGCCGAGTACGTGATAACGCCCGCGGAATTCGCGGGTGCGCTCGATGGCCTGCACATCCTTGGGCTCCTCGACCACGCAGATCATGGTGCGGTCGCGGCGCGGATCGGCGCAGATGCGGCAGAGTTCACCGTCGGAGACGGTGCCGCAGACGGCGCAGAACCGCACGCCGTCGCGCACCTTCTGCAATGCCGCCTGCAGGCGGTCGATCTCGGGGGGCTCCACCTGCAACAGGTGGAAGGCGATGCGCTGCGCGCTCTTCGGGCCGACGCCGGGCAGTTTGCCCAGCTCGTCGATGAGATCCTGAACCGGACCCTCGTACACCTACGCCGTCCTCCGCTCAGAATCCGGGCAGCGCGCCGCCGCCGAAACCACCGGCCAGCGGGCCGAGGCGCTCGGCGGCCAGGTTCTGCGCGGACTCCATGGCATTGTTGAGCGCGCCGATGATGAGATCCTGCAGCGTCTCGACATCCTTGGGATCGACCACCTTCGGGTCGATGGTCAGCTCCAGCACCTCGCCGGTGGCGCGGATCTTGGCGCGCACCAGGCCGCCGCCGGCCTCGCCCTCGACCTCGGATTCCGCGATCTCCTGCTGCGCGGCCATGACGGCCTGCTGCATCTGCTGGGCCTGGGCCATCAAGGCCTGCATGTCGAAACCTTCACCGGGCTGCACGGCGCGTCCTTCCTGAGGGATGGTGATTGCCCCCAGCCTAGTCGCCGACTCGCGACGATCTTCTTGACTCTCCCCTCGCTGGAGGGTGTTCGCTTAGGGCATGACAGCGACGGTTCCGATCGGCGAGTTCTCCCGGCTCACCTACCTGACCATCAAGACGCTCCGGTACTACCACGAGATCGAGCTGCTGGAGCCGGTCTCGATCGATCCGAGCTCGGGCTACCGGTTCTACTCGACCGAACAGGTGGACCAGGCGCACCTGATCAAACGGCTGCGCGAGCTGAACATGCCGCTGCCGGAGATCAAGGCGGTCATGGCCGCGCCGGATCAGGCGGCCCGGGACGCGGCGATCCGCGCGCACCTCGAGCGCATGGAGGCGGAGCTGGTGCGCACCCGCGACGTGGTGGCCTCGCTCAAGGCGCTGTTGCTGCCGTCGGCGGCGATCTCGGTCGAATACCGTTCCATCACAAGCCATCCCGTGCTGGCCATGACCACGAAGGTGACGCGCGACGACTGCGGCGAGTGGTGCGAGTACAGCTTCGGCTCCATGTACCAGCGCCTGGCCGCCGCCGATCTCGCGCCCGCCGGTCCCGGGGGCGCGACCTACGCGACCGAGTTCTTCGAATACGACGAGGGCGAGGTCGTCACCTACGTGCCGATCGAGGCGCGGCATCGGGATCGTTTCGAGGCCGGGACTGTTCTCGACCTACCGGCCCGCCGGTTCGCCGTCGCCGTGCACGCGGGACCGTTCACCGATTTCGACCGCACCTATGGCGCGCTGGGCAGCCATGTGGCCGAACACGACTCCGCACTCACCGAACCAGTACGCGAGATCTACCTGGTCGGGCCCGGTGACGCCGAGCCCGCCGACTACCGCACCGAAGTCTGCTGGCCGATCGGCCGGCTCTGAAAAGGAGAGAACCATGGCACTGACCCTCGGCAATATCGTCTTCGACTGCCACGATGCCGCCGCGCTGGCGGGCTTCTACGCGCAGCTGCTGGACCGCCCGGTCGACGAGGGCGCGAACGAGCACTTCGCGACCATCGACAATGCCGCCGCCACACCGACATTCATGTTCGTGGCGGTGCCCGACAAGAATCCGGGCAAGAACGTCGTCCACCTCGACCTGACCGGCGGCGCGCTGAGCGACGAGATCGAACGCGCGGTCGCCCTGGGGGCCAAGCACATCGCGGACTTCGACGAATACGGCGTGAAGTGGGCGACGATGTCCGACCCGGAGGGCAACCTGTTCGATATCGGCCAGCCGAACTAGGCCGGGAGAACTAGGCGAGTTCCTTCTTCAGGTTCTCGAGCACCTCGGCCTGGATCTTCTTCAGGCCGAGCGGCGCGAAGATGCCCTCGAAGATGCCGCCGATGCCGCCCGCGCCCTTCCAGGTGGTGCGCACGGTGACCAGCGAGCCGGAGCCGGAGGGGGTCACGGTCCAGGCGGTGACCATGGAGGAGTTCGAATCCCGTTCCGTCACCATGGAATCGGAGACCGAGACGACCGCGTGCACATTGCGGGAGCGCTTCTCGGTGGCCTGCAGGGTCCATTCGGCGACGGTGCCCGCGCCCTGCCCGCCCTCGACCACCTTGTAGTCGCGGTAGTGCGAGGAGAGGATCGCCGGGCGCACCTTCTCGTAATCCGCGATCGCGTCGAGGGTGCGCTTCGGATCCGCCGCCACGACGATCGAACTGGAGGCGCTGACCTGTCCCACCATGTGCTCCTTTGTGATTGCGCGGGTTACCGCTCGGTCATGCTACGCCGGAATCGGGCGGCGCCGGATTCTCCGGGGTACCCGTTTTCCGGTGCTGTAGGCCCCGGGATGCACCTATTCTGGGTGCATCTTTCGGGGGAGGACACCGCGGATGACACGGTTCGTGAACTGGGTTCGGCTCAATATCGACGGTGTCCTGACGCTGGTCGTCGCCGCCGTCGCGATCGTCGTCGAGGCCTTCGACAAGTTCGGCAACCTGAACCCGGTGAACGGGGCGATCCTGCTGGTCCTGGGCCTGCTCGCACTCACCCTGCTGCGCGATCGGAACCGGACCGCGCGGCTGGTGCAGGAGCTGGCGGCGGTGCGGCTGCTGCACGGCGCGGAGATCGACCAGGCGCACGCGCAGGCCCGCCGCGAGACCGACAACTGGATCTACAAGGGCGGCACCGGAACCTATCTGCGGGCGGTGACGCTGCCCTACTTCCTGGCCCGGGCGCGTGACGAAAGCCACCTGCTGAATCTGCGGGTGGAGGTGCTGGATCCGAGCGACGAGCAGCTGTGCCTGGCCGACGCGCAATACCGGAGCTCACTGCAACCCCAGGGTGATGCCAACGGGCGGCCGTGGACGACGGACCGGATTCGCAAGCAGTCGTATGCCACCGTGCTGGCCTGCGCCTGGTACCGGCACCAATCGGAGTTCCTGACCATCGAACTCGGGCTGTCCTCGGCGCTGTCCACCTACCGCTGGGACATGTCCGACAATGTGGTGATCATGAACCAGCGCGGGTCGAAGACCCCGGCGCTGCTGTTCGAGCGCGGCAAATCGCAATATCCGGACTTCACCCGCGAATTGGCGGTGAGCTTCAAGCAGGCCAAGCCGGTGCAGCTCAGCCGCGACGCGGATCTGCGACCGCCGACCGAGCCGACCATCGCGCAGGTGCGCAGGCTGCTGGAGAGCCTGGGACTGCCGCTGCCGCACGCCTACACCGACGACGATGTGGTCGAGATCGTGGAATACGCGCTGCGGCCGGTGAATACGTTCTAGGTGAGCAGCAGTCCCGCCGTGGCGGCGGCGGTCGCGGCCGCCGCGAGCACCAGCCCGGTCAGCACGAACTTGCGCATGGGGACCCGCACCTCGTGGCTGCGGCAGAACTCCAGGCACAGCAGGGTCGCCAGTGAGGCCCACGGCGTCACCAGCGGGCCCACATTGGTGCCGATCAGCAAGGCCAGCAGCTGATTTCGCTCACCGGAGGCGATCACGGCCTCCCCGGCAGTGTAGGCGGGCAGGTTGTTGACGATGTTCGACAATGCCGCGCCCGCGCCCGCCGCGCGAAAGACGCCCGGACCGCCGGTATCCCGGCCGATCAGGTGGTCCATCACCGTCGAGAGTCCGTGCAGCGACAGCGTCGGCACCACCAGGAACAGCCCGGACACGAACACCAGTAGCTGCCAGGGGAACAGCGACCAGCGCAGGGCCGACCGATCGCAGATCGCGAAGGCCGCGATGGCGATGGCCGCGGCCACCGTGGCGGCGATGCCGATCGCATCGCCGACGAACGGGATGGCCAGCACGAACGCCACGCACGCTCCCCCGGTCGCGTACAGCAGCACCCGCTCGCGTGCGTCCGCCGGTCGGATCGGCTCCGGCACCACGTATCGATCGGTGCCCCGCTGCGCCCGCCGCCAATACCACCACCACAGGCACAGCATGGTCATGGCGATCGAAAGCAGTTGCGGCAGCCACATTCTCGCCGCGAATTCGGTCGCCGTGAGCGCCACCCGATCGGCGGCCAGCAGATTCGTCAGGTTCGACACCGGCAGCAGCAGGCTCGCCGTATTCGCCAGCCACAGCGTGGTCATGGCCAGCGGCAGCGGCGGAATCCGGGCGGGCACGGCCAGCGCGATCATGACGGGGGTCAGCAGCACCGCGGTCGTATCGAGGTTCAGCACCATCGTCGTGATCGACGCGAACGCCACGCACAGCAGGAACAACCCGACGTAGTTCCCGCCCGCGATGATCGCCAGCCGGTGCGCGATCACATCGAAGACCTTGGCCCGCCGCGCCAGATTCGCCAGCACGATCACGCTGCCCAGGAACAACAGCAGCGGGGCGATCCGCCGCATATTGTCGGCCGCGTCGTGCCGCGGCAGCAGTCCCGTTGCCACACACAGCAACCCGACCACCAGCACCCCGATCCGGACGGCGTCCAGTGTGCCCAGCCGCCGGGCCGGCCGGGATGAGTCCATCTGTTCGGGCTGTTCGGGCATTGGGACATGATCTCAGGCGCGGCCGGGTTCGATCGCGGGATACTGGACGGGTGACACTGTGGGGTGGGGGGTCGCGGATGCTCTTCACGAGCTATTCCCCGGCCGATGAGCGGTGGGCCATCTGGCTGGCCTGGCAGCTCGAGCACGCGGAAGCTAGATACCGAACGGTCTTATCTGCGTGGGATTTCGATCCGGCCACCAATTACGGCGAATTCGTGCAGCGGGGCGTGCGCGAATCGGATCTGGTCGTGGCCGTCCTGACCCAGAACTATGTGTCCTCGCGCCACGCCAATCGGGAATGGCAGGCCGCGCTGGACACCGATCCGGGCAAGCTGCTGGCCGTGCGGGTCAGCGAGTGCTCGCTGGAATGGCTGCCCAGCGGGGTCGGCTGCCTGGATCTGCTCGGGGTGCGCGACGCCACGGACGTGCGGCGGCTGGTCCTGGACCGGGTGGAGCGGATGCTGTCGGAGCGGTGGACGCCGCGCCGGGCGGCGGACGCGCGGGCGGACGATATCTGGTCCCCCGCAACGGAATCCCCGGCGGTCGGCCGCCGCCCGCTGTCCCCGCCGGACTTTCCCGGCGACAGCGCGGTGAACCGGACCCACGCCGGGCTGTCGATCCTGCACATCGGCGGGCCGCGTTTCGGACGCGGCCTGCGCGCCACCGATATCCCCACCGATCCCGAGGGTCTGCAATCGCACCTGTGGGGCACGGTCACCGAACTGGTCGACGAGCAGGCCCCGCCGCCCGACCTGATCGTGGTGAGCGGTGATCTCACCGAATCCGCGCATCCGACCGAATTCCACAAGGCCAGATCGTTTCTCGGCGGCCTGCGCGTCCTGCTGCGGCTGGAACCGGACCGGCTGGTCATCGTGCCGGGCAATCGCGACATCTCCAAGCTCGCCTGCGAGGCCTACCTCCTGGAATGCCAGGCCAACGACCGCCTGCCCAAACCGCCCTACTTCGCGAAGCTGAAGCTGTACGAGCAGATGTTCAACACCCTCTACCGGGGGCTGGACCATCTGCTCTTCGATGTCGGGCAGCCCTGGACGCTGTTCCCCATCCCCGAATTGCGGCTGGTGGTCGCGGGTCTGAACTCGACCATGGCGGCGACCCATCGCGCCGAGGACGACTACGGCTCGATCGGCATCGATCAGAAGGACTGGTTCGCCCAGCAATTGCGCTTCTACGAGGCGCGGGGCTGGTTCCGGCTGGGCGTGATCCGCCACGATCCCGCCCCGGGACCGAGCACCTCGCCGTACGACCCGAGCGTGCTCCGCGACGCCGAACCCGTGTTCCGGCGGCTGGGTCCCCGGCTGAATCTGCTGCTGCGCGGCCCGGGCCCGGCCGGTCGGTCGGTCGCGCATCCGGGCGGCACCCTGCCGGTGCTGTCCGCACCACCGGCCGGTCATGCCGAACTCATCCACATCACGACCGCCGGGGTGACCCGATATCGCCCGGACGCCGTCGAGCCTCCGGCCCCGCAGCCGCTCACCTGGGTCAATTCCGTTGCCGCGCTGGAGCGCCGGGCCAGTACCCCCGAACTCCCGCCGCCACCGCCGGTCACACCCCGCCCGGAACTCCGTGCGGGCGAGACGTCGCGCCCGCACGATCTGCTGCTGGAACAGCTCGCCGAGGTGTGCGAGGTCCGCTTTCCGGGCGCGCGCATCCGCCGTATTGCCGCCGATCCGCCGTATCTGCTGGTCACCGTGAAATCCGATCCGGTGATCGAGCAGCTCATCATCGGCGCGCACGTCGGCGAGGTGACCGCACAGGTGCTCGACGAATTCCTCGGCCCGGAACCCAAACCCGGCTCCCAGCTCGTCTATCTCGGCCCCGCGCCCGGTCGTGAGCTGCGTGACCGCGCGGCCGCCGAGGGTGTGCGCATCCGCAGCTTCGCCGATTTCCAGGGCCTCGCGGATCTGGGCGACTATGTGCGCAAACAGTCGGCCCGGCTGCGCGACGATCCGGCCTACGCGGCCGAACTGTATGTGCCGCAGCGCTTCCGGATGCTGGCCCCGCGCGGGCGCGAGGTGCGCGACGATCTGGTGGCCGAGCTGATCGAGCTGGTGACCGCCGAGGACGGCCGATTCGTGCTGCTGCTCGGCGATTTCGGGCTGGGCAAGACCTTCGCGCTGCGCGAGCTGACCCGCCGCCTCACCGAGACCTCCGCCGATTTCATCCCCATCCTCATCGAACTGCGGAACCTGGATCGCACCAGCTCGCTCGACACCCTGCTGGCCGCGCACCTGGCCAACAACGGCGAATCCCGCATCGATCTGCGCGCCCTGCGCTACATGCTG
Source organism: Nocardia sp. JMUB6875 (assembly GCF_041154655.1). NCBI lineage: Bacteria > Bacillati > Actinomycetota > Actinomycetes > Mycobacteriales > Nocardiaceae > Nocardia > Nocardia sp. JMUB6875. Next base: position 15,877 of record NZ_BAAFGR010000011.1, on the reverse strand, counting down.
GAACAGGGCCGGGTGGTGCTGCTGTTCGACGGCTTCGACGAACTGGTGACCCGCCTCAACTACGACAGCGCCGCCGAGCACATGGCCACCCTGCTGCAGGCGGCCAAGGGCCGCGCCAAGGTGGTGGTGGCGGGGCGCACCCAGCACTTCAAGTCCTACGACCAGATCGCGAATGCCCTGGAGACACAGGAGGATCCGCATCCGGACCGCTACATCCTCGGCGTCGAGAACTTCACCCACGAACAGGTGCACGCCTTCCTGGTGAACCGCTACGGCGGCACCGGGCCCTCGGCCGACGCCCGAATGCGTCTATTGCGCGGCATTCCGGATCTGCTCGAACTGGCCCGCAATCCGCGCATGCTCAGCTTCATCTCCGATCTGGACGAGCATCGGCTGCGCACCGCCGCCGGGGCGCAGCAGATCATCGGCCCCACCCGGCTGTACCGCGAGATCCTGACCGCCTGGCTGAACTACGAGATCGAGCGCTCGCCCGAGCGCGCCAGCTCGCAACCGACGCTCCGGATCGACGAATTGTGGCTGGCGGTCACCTATTTCGCGCTGCGGGTCTGGGAGACCGGACGCCCGTACCTGACCCTGACCGAGCTGACCGAGGTCGCGCACGCGGCCGTCGAGCGGATCGACGCCACCCGGCTCAATGTCGCGCAGTTCGTGCACGCCCTCGGCTCCCGCAGCCTGGTCGTGCGCGGCGAGGACAATCAGTTCGGGTTCATCCACTCCTCGGTGCGGGACTGGCTGGTGACCGCGCACATCGCCGAACAGCTGGCCGACGGGGTCGCGTCACCGGCGCCGCTGTCACAGGCGCAACTGGAACCCCTCGCCGTCGAATTCCTCTGCGACCTGGCCGATGTGGAGCTGCTGCGCGCCTGGGTGGAGCGCACCCAGGCCGATCCGGCCGCGCACGAGATCACCCGCACCAATGCCGCGCGCATCGCCGCCCGACTGCGCATCTCCCCGCACGAGGACCTGCGCGGCCTGGACCTCTCGCGCGAGGACCTGTCCTTCCGCAATCTGGCGCGACTCGACTTCACCGGTGCCGACATGACCGAAACCCGGCTCTCCGGCGCGGTATTGGACAACGCGATCCTGCACGGCGTGCGGCTGACGGGCGCGCAACTCGAGCAGGCGTCGCTGGTCGGCACGGATCTGCGGGGAGCGGATATGACCGAGGCCCAATTGGTCAGCGCGAATCTGGAGCACGCCGATCTGCGCGGCGCCCGCTTGCACCGGGCGCGACTGGACCAGGCCTCGCTGGCCCGCGCCAATCTGGGCCGCGCCGACCTGACCGGCGCCCGGCTGGCCCGCACCGATCTCACCGCGGCGCGCGGGGAGGGCAGCCGCTGGACCCGGGCCGCGCTGCTGGATGTGATCGGCGCCCCGATCGGCACCGATCTGGCCGGATCCGGCCGCGTGCCCGGCACCCCGCCGCTGACCGAATTCGCCCCGGCCGCAATCGGCGTCAAGCACGGCGTCGACGCCCAGAGCGGGCGGCTGCCGCGGCCGCTGGCCTACAGTCCCGACGGCGGCACCGTGGCCATCGGCTGCGATTCGGGCAGCGTGGTGGTCTACGGCACCGACACCGGGCGGACCCTGCGCACCCTGCACGGGCATCGCGGCCGGGCCTTCGCCGTCGCCTACACCGAGCAGGTGCTGGTCAGCGGTTCCGCCGACGGTACGGTCCGGATCTGGGACGCCGCCACCGGCGCGGCCCGGAAGATCCTGTCCGGTCACGAGCAATGGCCGTGGCCGCTCGAAACCGACACCGCCGGAACGCTGCTCGCCACCGGTGACGCGGGCGGCACGCTGCGGCTGTGGCTGCTCCCCGACGGCGAGCCGCTGCACGAGTTCGCGCCACCGGACCGGGTGCCGCAACGCATTTACAGCATCGCCTTCCACCGCGACCGGGTGGCCGCCGCGTATCACGATGGGGCCGTGCGCATCTGGCAGATTTCCACCGGCACCGAGGTGGGCGGGTTCCAGGGCGCGCACGGACCGGTCCGCCGCATCTGCTGGGACCCCATGGGCACGCTGCTGGCGGTCGGGGGCGCGGACGGCACCCTGGGGCTGTGGGATCCGGTCACCGGCGACCTGGTCCACGAACTGCGCGGCCACCAAGACGTGGTGTACGCCGTCGCCTTCCATCCGCTCGAGCCCATCCTGGCCAGCGGTGACATCGAGGGCGGAATCCGCCTGTGGGACACCGGCACCGGCGAACCGCTGCACACCCGCACCGAACACGGCCGCGCGCGGGTGCACTGGCTCGGCTTCGATCCTTCCGGCGACATGCTGGCCACCGGCGACACCGCGGGCGCGGTCTACGTGCGCGACGGCCGCACCGGCGCGCCGCTGCACAGGCTCACCGGTCACACCGGATCCATCTGGCCCTTCGCCTTCCGGCCCGACGGCAGCCAGCTCGCCGTCGCCGACGACCAATTCGCGCTGCGCATCTGGGATCCCGCCACCGGGGCGAGCCTGCACGCGCTCACCGGGCACGGCCGCCACGTGCGCGCCGTCTCCTTCAATGCCGACGGCACCCTGCTGGCCGGGTGCGGCAACGACGGCAGCGTACGGCTCTGGGACGCCGCGACCGGGCGGCTGGCCAAGCGCCTGCACGGCAGCGCGGACGGGCTGGTCACGCTGGAATCCGGGGTCTTCAGCCCGACCGCGCCCAGCCAGCTGGTGACCGTGGGCAATGCCGGGCGGCTGCGGGTCTTCGATATCGAGGCGGCGGTCGCGGAACGGGACATCACCGTCGACTCCGCGCCGGTCTGGGCCATCGCCTACGACCCGACCGCCCGCTTCATCGCCACCGCCAACGACGACGACACCGTCACCCTGTGGACCCGCGAGACCGGCGGTGAGCACGCGGTCTGCGCCGAGCACCGCGGCCGGGTGCGGTCCATCGCGTTCAATGGCGACGGCTCGCGGATGGCCACCGGCTGCGATGACGGACTCGTGCGGGTCTGGAACGTGGCGGCCGGAACCCTGGTCACCACCCTGTCCGATCCGGACCACACCGGCGGTTCCGGTGGCCATCGCGTCTACGGGGTGGTCTTCCACGGGGATCGGGTGGCCGGCATCTCCTGGGACGGCACGGTCCGGATCTGGAGCATCGCGGGCGGTCCGCCGCTACACCGGCTGGATCTGCATCGCGGGCGGCTGTGGTGCGCGGCCGTGGATCCGGCCTCCGGCATGCTGGCCACCGCGGGCGACGATCTGGTGATCCACCTGTGGGACATCGCCTCCGGCAAGCATCTGCACACCCTGCACGGGCATCGAAACCGGGTGCGCTCCTTGACTTTCGACCCCACCGGGCGGGTACTGGCCAGCGGCGGCAACGACGGTTCGATCATGCTGTGGTCACTCGGCGAAACAGGCGGGGCGCCGGAATTGCGCGCCACGCTGCTCGGGTTGCCCGAGGGCTGGGCGGCATTCACGCCCGACGGACGGTACAAGACCGAGGGGCTGACCGCGGGACAGTTCTGGCACGTGATCGGGATGTGCCGGTTCGAGCCGGGCGAACTGGACCCGTATCTGGCCGAGATCTGCCCGGTGGATCTGGACGACCCCCTGTGATCGGCCAGGACACAGCGCAATTCAATCGTTAGCCGGAGTAAGAATCATCACGACGAGACGGGGAATAGACTCACAGGAGGGCAGGTAAGGACTGCCGACACGCATGCAAACTATGCGTGAAAACCGCCCCGCCGGTGCTTCCCTGCTGGCCGTACCGGTCGGTGCACGCTAGGTTCCGAGGGTGGCAGTGAGTCTGTTGGGGAAGGCCGGCCGCGCACCGGCCGCACAAGAATCAGGTTTCACCGCGCATCAGGCCGGAGTCGATCGCCTGCTGGCCTCCTATCGGGCGATCCCTCCCGATGCGAACGTACGCCTGGCCAAGAAGACGTCGAACCTCTTCCGGGCCCGGGCGCGCACCAACGCGCCGGGCCTCGATGTGTCCGGATTGACGCGGGTCATCGCGGTGGACCCGGAGGCGCGGACCGCCGATGTGGCGGGCATGACGACCTACGAGGATCTGGTCGCCACCACCCTGCCCTACGGGCTGGCCCCGCTGGTGGTGCCGCAGCTCAAGACCATCACGCTGGGCGGCGCGGTCACCGGACTCGGCATCGAATCCACCTCCTTCCGCAATGGCCTGCCACACGAATCCGTGCTCGAGATCGATGTGCTCACCGGCGCCGGCGAGATCATCACCGCGACCCGCGACGGGGAGCATGCCGATCTGTTCCGCGGCTTCCCGAATTCGTACGGCACGCTTGGTTATTCGACGCGGCTCAAGATCGAGCTGGAAAAAGTTGAACCGTATGTCGCGCTGCGGCACATCAGGTTTCACGATCTGCGCGAACTGGAAGCCGCCATGGCGCAGATCATCGCGGACCGCGCCTGGGACGGCGAACGGGTCGACTACCTCGACGGCGTGGTCTTCACCGCCGACGAGAGCTACCTGGCCCTGGGCCGCCAGACCGACGAACCCGGCCCGGTCAGCGACTACACCGGCATGGACATCTACTACCGGTCCATCCAGCACGACTCGAAGCAGCCCAAGCGGGACCGGCTGAGCATTCACGACTACCTGTGGCGCTGGGACACCGACTGGTTCTGGTGCTCACGGGCTTTCGGCGCGCAGAACCCGAAGATCCGGCGCTTCTGGCCGAAGCAGTACCGGCGTTCCAGCTTCTACTGGAAGCTCATCGCGCTGGACCACAAGTACGCGATCGGCGACAAGATCGAGGCGCGGCACGGGAATCCGCCGCGCGAGCGGGTGGTGCAGGACATCGAGGTTCCCATCGAGCACACCGCGGACTTCGTGGAGTGGTTCCTGCGCGAGATCCCGATCGAGCCGATCTGGTTGTGCCCGTTGCGGTTGCGCGACACCGAGGGCGAACGCCCCTGGCCGCTGTATCCGCTGGAGCCCGGCCGCACCTACGTCAATATCGGTTTCTGGTCGGCCGTGCCGACCACGCCCGGACAGCCCGAGGGCGCGGCCAATCGCGCCATCGAGCACAAGGTGTCCGAGCTGGACGGTCATAAATCCCTGTATTCGGACGCCTACTACGACCAGGATGAATTCGCCGCCCTCTACTACGGCGGCGGCACCTACTCCTCCCTCAAGAAACGCTACGACCCGGATTCTCGTCTACTGGATCTGTATTCGAAGGCGGTGCAACGCAAGTGACCACGTTCAAGGACCGTTCCGACGTATTCGCCGAGCTCGGAACCAAACTCAGCATTGCCGAGATCTTCGAGACTCTGCTCGACGGGCCGGTGCCCATTCGGCTGACCTGCTACGACGGCAGTAGCGCCGGTCCGGAGGACTCCGAGTTCGGTCTCGAGATCAAGACCCCGCGCGGGGTCAACTACATCGCCACCGCACCCGGCGACCTCGGCATGGCCCGCGCCTACATCGCGGGCGACCTGGAAGCCCACGGCGTGCATCCCGGCGACCCCTACGAACTGCTGAAGGCCATGGGCGGCTTGAAGTTCCGCCGCCCCACCGCCCTGCAGCTGGTGGTCATCGCCCGCTCGCTGGGCTGGGAGCTGCTCAAGCCGATCGCCCCGCCGCCGCAGGAGACGCTGCCGCGCTGGCGGCGCATCGCCCTGGAGGGGCTGCGGCACAGCAAGACTCGCGACGCCGAGGCCATCCACCACCACTACGACGTCTCCAATACGTTCTACGAGTACGTGCTGGGCCCGTCCATGACCTACACCTGCGCGGCCTACGAGGATCCGGCCTGGACCCTCGAGCAGGCGCAGGAGAACAAGTACCGCCTGGTCTTCGAGAAGCTGAACCTGAAGGCGGGCGACCGGCTGCTCGACATCGGCTGCGGCTGGGGCGGCATGGTGCGCTACGCCGCCAAGCGCGGGGTCAAGGTCATCGGCGCGACGCTGTCCGCCGAGCAGGCCGAATGGGCGCAGGCCAAGATCGCCGAACAGGGCCTGTCCGATCTCGCCGAGGTGCGGCACTCCGATTACCGCGACATCCGCGAGGGCGACTTCGACGCGGTGTCCTCCATCGGGCTCACCGAGCACATCGGCGTGCACAACTACCCGGCCTATTTCGAGTTCATCAAGTCGAAGCTGAAGGTCGGCGGCCTGTTCCTCAACCACTCCATCACCCGGCCGGACAACACCCGCATCACCAAGGCGGGCGACTTCATCGACCGCTACGTCTTCCCCGACGGCGAGCTCGCGGGCTCGGGCCGCATCATCACCGAGATCCAGAACGTGGGCCTCGAGGTGCTGCACGAGGAGAACCTGCGCCAGCACTACGCGCTCACCCTCGCCGAATGGTGCGACAACCTGGTGAAGAACTGGGACGACGCGGTCGCCGAGGTCGGCGAGGGCACCGCCAAGGTGTGGGGCCTGTACATGGCCGGCTGTCAGCTCGGCTTCGAACGGAATGTGGTGCAGCTGCACCAGATCCTGGGCGTCAAGCTGGGCGAGGACCAGGCCTGGACGGTGCCGCTGCGTCCCTGGTGGAAGGCATAACCTCAGGACGACAGGCCCGGCACGGTGATTCCGAGCCGGGCCGTCAACCACGGCAGTGACGAGGTGAAGGCCGCGGAGGCGAACTGCCAGGTGTGGCCGCCGACGGTGGTGTGCACGGTGCAGTCGATGCCGACCTGCTTGCCCGCGTCGCACAGCTGCTCGGCCGCGCCCTCCTCGTTGGTGTCCATGACGCCGTCGCGGCCGCCCTTGCCGATCTGGTCCTCGGTCACCTGCGGCCTGCCCGGATAGTGTTGCTGGCCGGTGCTATTGCGTTTCGGCGCGGTCAGGTCGTCGAAGAGGCCGACCACATCGGTGTACGGGCCGTGCTTCGCCATGACGGTCAGCGGGTCGAATCGCGCCCAGGCGTCGGCGTTTCCGCCGTAGAGCCGCTTGATGGTCTGCTCCTTGGTGCCCGCGGTGGGGCCCAGGTCACCGGCGATGTCGACGAAGGTGCCGAATTGCTCGGGATGCATGACGGCCAGATCCACCGCACAGGTGCCGCCCATCGACCAGCCGACGACCGCCCACTTCGACGGATCGGCGGACACCCCGAAGGTCGATTCCATATAGGCCGGAACATCATTGGTGAGGTGGTCGGCCGCATCGCCGCGCGGGCCGTTCACGCATTCGGTGTCGTTGTTGAAGCTGCCGCCGGAGTCTACGAAGACCAGCACGGGCATCACCCCGTTGTTCCTGGCCGCGAAATCGTCGACGGCGGGCATGATCTGGCCGCTGCGCACCCAGTCCGCCGGAGTGTTGAACTCACCGCCGATCATCATGATCGTCGGCAGCGCAGGGGGTTTCGCACCCGCGAACCAGGCGGGCGGCAGGTACACGTATTCGCGCCGATGCCGGAAGTCGCTGCCGGACTCCGGAATATCGACCCGCACGATCCGGCCGGTCCCGACATCGGTGCCGCGCAGATCCGCCAGCTCGTCCTCGTCCACCTGATGCGGCAGCGGATCGGCATTGGCCGCGTCCCACGCCGCCTGCACCGTGGGGTAATAGCCGACCCACTGGTTCAGCACCACGCCCGTGTACAGCAGCGCCACCGGCACCGCCAGGATCGCCGCGATCCGCTGCCACCAGGATCCGGTCCGCAGCCCCACGATCGCCGCCACCAGACCCGCCGCCGTCAAGCCCACACACGCCCACAACAGCACCGGGGCCGGATCCGAGGCCAGGCCCTGATCGTTGGTGTAGCTCCATGCCGCCCAGGCCGCCGCGACACCCGCGACCGCGCACACCGGCATCCACAGCAGCCACCACCGGCGCGTGAACCGCGCGAACGCCAACACCAGCAGCAGCACCGCCACGAACGCCACCACCTGCGGCACCCAGCCGTGCAACAGCGAAACCGCGTGATGGAAGCCCGGATACCCGCTCCGCGCGGCGGGCGCCCGGGGAGCTGGCGGCGGGGGCAGAGCGGGCGACAGCGGCAGCACACGGGTCGACGACACGACGGCGATTGTCGCCACCGTTCCTCGAGAAACGCTGTGAATACCCTGCGCGAACTCTGGAACCGTGCCGGGACCTACAACAGCGAATCCAGGAACCGGCGCGGCACCTCCGGCCCGTCCGCCCCGGCGCCCAGCGGCATCTCGTGGCGCAGCGTGCGCAGGATGTTCAGCACCCCGGGACCCGCGTCCAACAGCGGTCTGGGCCAGCCCAATTCGGCGCACCGCACGACCACCGGGCTGAGCACCGCGATGGATTCGCCGAGCCAGCCGGAGGCGGACAGGCATTCGGCCAGCAGCAACGCCGAGTCGAGTTCGGCACGGGGACGGTGCTGTTCGCGAATCCGCGAGTGCAGCGCCCGGGCCCGCTTGACCGCGGTGTCGTCGGTGCCGAGCGGGGCCAGTTCGTCACTGCCGCGGTCGTCGCCGCGATAGTGCCGCGCCAGCAGCGCGCGGATGGTGGCGACCTCCTCGGCCTCGGCGGCCAGCGCGGCCGCGCCGGTGGCGTGGCGCAGCGATCGGACCATCGGGTCGGTGACCAGGCCCGCGGTGATCGGATCGGCCGGTAAGCCCAGGCGCAGCCGCTCGGCGCGGACCTGGGCGGCCAACCGGGTGAGCTTGCGCTCGGCGGCCAGGCGCGCGCCCTCGTCGAGGCGGGCCGTGGCGGTCTCCAGGTCGCCGCGCACCGCCTTCACCCGGGCTCCGCTCACGAAGATGGTGACCAGGAAATCCACCGGCCCGACCCGGGCGGTGAGTTCATGGCTCTGATCGAGCAGGCGCTCGGCGCTGTCCAGATCACCGCGCCGGTAGGCCACCTCGCCCAGCAGCGCGGCCGCCACCCGCACCGGATGCGACCGCGAACCGGCGCGGTCGCGGGCGGTCTGCCAGGCCTGTTCGAAAAACCCGGTGGCGGCCTCGATATCGAGCTGCTCGTAGGCCGCGTCCCCCTGGGCGCACAGGCCGAAGACCTCGCCCAGCGGATCGGCCGAGCGGGCGTGATAGGGCGCGGCCCACTCCTGCATGCCCCGCGCGCCCTCGAAGTCGAAGTCGCACAGGCGCACGAAGGAGGCCAGGTTGGCGGCCGTGGACACCGTCCACGGCGGCAGCTCATCGGCCAGCTTCAGGCATTCGGTGATCTTGTCCAGCACGCCGTCGGTGCGATCGCGCGCCACCTGGTCCGCCGCGGCCAGCACCGCGGCCTGACAGCGCTGGTGCACCGCCTCGGTATCGTCGGAGGAGGTGCGCGCCAGCATGTTCGACAGTCGGCCCAGCGCGCTGCGCGCGGCCCCGGACTGCTGCAGGTTCACATTCGCCCGCGCCAAGGCCATCAGCAGCTTGGACCGCGAGGCCACCTGCTGCACCGGCAGTTTCGACACCGTCCCGAACAACGTGGCCAGCCGGGAGCTGTCGATCAGGTCCATGCCGCCCTTCTCGACCAGATCCAGCGCGTACTTCAGATCGGTGGCGGCCAGCGCGTGATCCACCGACTGGCGGATCAGATTGTGCTCGGCGAACCAGCGGGAAGCCTTGCCGTGCAACTTCTTCAGCGCCCCGGGCTGCGCGCGGTCCAGGCGGGCGCGCAGATGCTCGGCCACCATGGGCTGCATGCGATACCAGCTCGGATCCTCGGCGAGCCGGTGCACGAACAGCTCCCGCTGCTCGGCCTGCTCGAGCAGGTCGGCGGCGTCCTTCGCACCGGTCAGCGCCTCGGCCAGCGAAGCGTTCACGCGTTCGGGAACCGCTATGGCGCACAGGAATTCGAGCATGCGCGGCTCGATGGTGTGCAGCACGTTCTCGGCCAGGTATTCGCGAATCGCCTTGTTGTCACCCGAAAGTCCGGCGATGAGCCGATCCACGTCGTGATCGGCCGAGCGCAGCGACAGCCCGGCCAGCTGGATGGCGGCGGGCCAGCCGTCGGTGGCGGTGTGTATCTGCTCCACCTGGCGGTCGGTCAGGGCCAGGCCCAGCCGCCCGACCAGAATCTGGCGGGTCTCCTCAGCGGTGAGCCGCAGATGCGCGGAGCCGACCTCCACCAGTTCGTCGGCCACCTGCATCCGGCTCAGCGGCAGTCCGACCCGCTCCCGGCTGGTGATCACGAAACGCAAATGGTGCGAACAGTTGTCGAGCAGCGACTCCATCACCCGGTGCGCCCCGGCATCGGTGATCCGATGCCAGTCGTCCACCACCACGACCACCGGGGTGTCACTGGCCTGTATCTCGTCGATGAGCGCCGACACCGCGTACGGCACCGCCTCGGCGGGCCGCTCCTCGAGCAGCTGCTCGAGTCCCGCGCCGATCTCCGGGCGCACCCGGCGGATGGCGGCGATGATGTGGGCCAGCAGCCACACCTCGTTGTCGTCGTCGCGGTCGATGCCGATCCAGGCCACCGCGACCCCGCGATCGGTGAGCTCGGCGCACCACTGCGCGGCGAGGGTGCTCTTGCCGAATCCGGCCGGGCCGTGGATCACCGCCAAGCGGCGGGGCCCGCCCGCGCGCAAAGGCTCCAGCAGCCGCGGGCGGGGCACCGGCTCCCGTGCCGGGGTCGGCGGGCGGAACTTGGTGGCGGCGGTGGGCGGCAGCGTATTACCGGTGGACGGGAACCGCAGGCTCGTGTTGCCCGAGGGCCGCAGCGTCAGCGAAGGACTGCGCGGCGCGGTCACCACCGTATGCGTGCGCTGCCGCGTATAGGCCTGTGTCGCCTCGGAATCCGAGCCGTCGCCGAGGCGCTCGTCGCCCTCGATCAGCGCCATCTCATCGGGCACCTGCCCGTGCTCGCCCTGCACCGCGCGCAGCAGTTCGCCGAATTCCACGGCGCTGCCGGGCCGTTCGCTCGGATCCGGCGACATGGCGCGCTCGATGGCCCCGGCCACATCGGGCGGGATCTGCAGTTCGCGCAGGTCCGGAATCGGCTGGCTGGTGATGCGCAGGAACTGCGCGATGACCTTCTCCCCCGCCTGCCGCTCGTAGGCGGCGTGCCCGGTCAGCAGGGCGAACAGGGTGGAGCCCAGACCGTAGACATCGGAGACCACGGTCGGCTCGTCGCCCTTGAGCACCTCGGGCGCGGTGAAGGCGGGCGAACCGGTGATCATGCTCGTCGAGGTGCGGAAACCGCCTGGGATACGGGCGATTCCGAAGTCGGTCAGCTGCGGTTCCCCGTAGCGGCTGAGCAGCACATTGGCCGGTTTCACATCGCGGTGCAGCACCTGCGCGCGGTGCGCGGTCTCGATGGCCCCGGCCAGCTTCACCCCGACCCGCAGCGAGTCGGCCCAGGACAGCGGGCCGCTGTCGCGCACCACCTGCTCGAGCGAACCCCGTGTGGCATAGGGCATCACGATGTAGGGCCGTCCGCCGGGCGTCACGTCCACCTGCAGGATGTCGACGATATTGGGATGCCCCGAGAGCCGTCCCATGGCGTGTTCCTCGCGCAGGAACCGCTCCCGGCTCTCGTCGTCAATCTCGGTGGACAGCACCTTGACGGCCACCACCCGATCCAGGGCCCGCTGGGCACAGCGGTACACCACCCCGAAACCGCCCCGCCCGATCTCCTCCGCCTCGAACAGTCCCATGGCCTCGAGCTCATCGGTGATGCTCATGGGAAGGTATGCCTGCGTGGAGTTTTCGAGAGGGCTCTGTTCACTCCGCGAGCCACCCGGGCGCGCCTGGTTCATCTGGACCACCTCGAACTGCCACCGTCGAACTGGAACGAGCGCGTACCGAACGTACGGGCTGTTTCCGGTGTTCTACCCGCGCATAATCCAACGTAGCGCGGACCTCGACCACGTGTGCGTGAATCGGCACCCGTCGGGGTATACCCACCCGTCCCCTTCATACCCGTTAATCGCCGAGACCCGGGTCGCTTATTTCGCGACCCGGGTCTCGGTTCAGTTCTTCAGCGGCGTTGCCGCCTCGGGATTACTTGCGCAGCGAGGCCGGAACCTCGAAGCGGCTGCCGAACTTGGCGGCCAGCTCGTCGGCGCGGGCCACGAAGGCCTCCTGGCCGCCCGGGTAGCCCACGATGAACTGGTGGGTGCCACCGGTCCAGGCCGGGAAGCCGATGCCGAAGATCGAGCCGATGTTGGCGTCGGCGGTCGAGGTCAGCACGTTCTCGTCGAAGCACTTCTGGGTCTCGATGGCCTCGGCGAACAGCATGCGGTCCTTCAGGTCCTGCAGCGTGACACCCTCGGGCAGCGCGGTGGAGGTCTTGAAGGTGGAGCGCAGCTCCGACCACAGACCGGTCGCCTTGCCGTCGACGTAGTCGTAGAAGCCCGCGCCGCCGGCCTTGCCCTTGCGGTCGAACTCGCCCACCATCTTGTCGAGGATCTGCGCGGTCGCGCCCGAGGCGGCGTCGATCTCGCCACCCGCGGCCACGATGGCCTCGGCGGTCTCCTTGTAGATCTTCTGCATGGTGGTGAAATTCAGCTCGTCCGACAGCTTCAGCGGCGCCGCCGGGTAGCCCGCCTGCAGACCGGCCTGCTCGATGGTCTGCGGGTCGATGCCCTCACCGAGCATCATGATGGCCTCGTTGATGAACTTGCCGATCACGCGCGAGGTGTAGAAGCCGCGCGAGTCGTTCACCACGATCGGGGTCTTGCGGATGGCGAGGGTGTAGTCGTACACCCGGGCCAGCGCCTCGTCGGAGGTCTTCTCGCCCTTGATGATCTCGACCAGCGGCATCTTGTCGACCGGCGAGAAGAAGTGGATGCCGATGAAGTCCTCGGTCCGCTTCACGCCATTGGCCAGCAGGGTGATGGGCAGGGTCGAGGTGTTGGAGCCCAGCAGCGCATCGGCGTCGACGATGTCCTCGATCTCCTGGAAGACCTTGGCCTTGAGCTCCGGGTTCTCGAACACGGCCTCGATGACGAAGTCCACGCCCGCGAAGTCGGCCGGATCGGCGGTCGGCTTGATGCGGTCGAGCAGGGTCTTGGACTTCTCCTCGGTGGTCTTGCCACGCGAGAGCGCCTTCTCCTCGAGCTTGACCGAGTAGTCCTTGCCCTTGTTGGCGGCCTCGATGGTGACGTCCTTGAGGACGACGTCGATGCCGGCCTTGGCGGTGACGTACGCGATGCCCGCGCCCATCATGCCCGCGCCGATCACGCCGACCTTCTTGATCTCACGCTTCGGCACGTCCTTGGGACGCGAACCGCCGTTGTTGATGTGCTGCAGGTCAAAGAAGAACGCCTGGATCATGTTCTTGGCGACCGGGCCGGTCAGCAGGGACACGAAGTAGCGCGACTCGATCAGCGAGGCGTTGTCGAAGTCGACCTGGGCGCCCTCGACCGCGGCGGCCATGATGGCCTGCGGCGCCGGCATGTTCTGGCCCTTGAGCTGCTTGCGCAGGTTGGCCGGGAAGGCCGGGAGGTTGGCGGCCAGCGCGGGGCTGGACGGGGTGCCGCCCGGGATCTTGAAGCCCTTCTTGTCCCACGGCTGCACGGCGGCGTCGGCGTTGTCCTTGTTGGCCAGGATCCACGCCTTGGCGGCCGGGACCAGCTCCTCGACCGAGCCGACGACCTCGTTGACCAGGCCGGTGGCCTTCGCCTTCTGGGCGTTGAACTCGTTGCCCTGCAGCAGGACACCCATCAGGCCGTTCGCGATGCCGAGCATGCGGGTGATGCGGGTGACGCCGCCACCGGCGGGCAGCAGACCCAGCTTCACCTCGGGCAGGCCGATCTTCAGGCCCTTCACATCGGCGGCGATGCGGTAGTGGGTGGCCAGGGTGATCTCCAGGCCGCCACCGAGGGCCGCGCCGTTGATGGCGGAGACAACCGGCTTGCCCAGCTGCTCGAGGCGACGCAGGTCGCTCTTGATGAAGGTCAGCTCCTCCATGATGGCCGCGGCGTCCGCCGGGGTGGTCTGCATCATGTTCTTGAGGTCACCGCCGGCGAAGAAGGTCTTCTTCGCGGAGGTGATGACGACACCGGTGATGTCGTCCTTCTCGGCGACCAGGCGGTCCACGGTGGCCCGCATGGAGTCCTTGTAGAGCTGGTTCATGGTGTTGGCGCCCTGGTTCGGGTCGTCCATGGTCAGCACGACGATGCCGTCGGCGTCCTTTTCCCAGCCGATCATGTTCTCGGTCATAGTCTTTCGTGTCTCCCTTGAGAAAAGTCGGTGGGCGTCAGACGCGCTCGATGATGGTGGCGACACCCATGCCGCCGCCGATGCACAGGGTGATGAGCGCGTAGCGCGCGTTGCGACGGTGCAGCTCGTCGACCATGGTGCCGGTGATCATGGCGCCGGTGGCGCCCAGCGGGTGGCCCATGGCGATGGCGCCGCCGTTGACGTTGAGCTTCTCGTCCGGGATCTGCAGATCCTTCTGGAACTTCAGCACGACGGAGGCGAAGGCCTCGTTGATCTCGTAGAGGTCGATGTCCTCACGCTTCAGACCGGCCTTGGCCAGCGCCTTCTCGGCGGCCGGGGTCGGACCGGTGAGCATGATGGTGGCGTCGGCACCGGAGGTGGCGGTGGCGACGATGCGGGCGCGCGGGGTCAGACCCGAAGCGGCGCCGGCCTCCTCGGAGCCGACCAGCACCATGGCGGCGCCGTCGACGATGCCGGAGGAGTTACCGCCGGTGTGGACGTGGTTGATGCGCTCGACGTAGTGGTAGCGCTGCATGGCGACGGCGTCGAAGCCGCCCATGTCGCCGATGCCCTCGAAGGCCGACTTCAGCTTGCCGAGGTCGGCGGCGGTGGTGCCGCGGCGCATGTGCTCGTCGTTGTCCAGCACGGTCAGGCCGTTGATGTCCTTGACCGGGACGACCGAGCGGGAGAAGTAGCCGTTGTCCCAGGCCTTGGCGGACAGCTCCTGCGAGCGGACGGCGTAGGCGTCCACGTCGTCACGGCTGAAGCCCTCGATGGTGGCGATCAGGTCGGCCGAAATGCCCTGCGGGACAATGTAGCTGTCGTAGCTGGTCTTCGGGTCCATGAACATGGCACCGCCGTCGGAGCCCATCGGCACGCGGGACATGGACTCCACGCCACCGGCGATGACCAGGTCGTCGAAGCCGGAGCGGACCTTCTGCGCGGCCAGGTTGACGGCCTCGAGGCCGGAGGCGCAGAAGCGGTTGATCTGGAAGCCGCCGACGGTGTCGGGCAGGCCCGCGGTCAGCACCGTGGTGCGCGCGATGTCGGCGCCCTGGTCACCGACCGGCGAGACGACACCCAGGATGATGTCCGAGATGCGATCCTCGTCCAGGTTCGGGAACCGGTTCCGCAGCTCCTGGACCAGACCGGTGGTCAGGTCGATCGGCTTGACCGAGTGCAGCGCCCCGCCACGGTTCTTACCGCGCGGGGTGCGGATGGCCTCGTAAATGTAGGCCTCTGTGGTCATATCGGAGTTTTCCTCTCTTGGGTGCGCCGTCACCGCGTTGTGCGGAGCGGCCGCGGGTAACCTCGCCGACCGGCCTTCTACGACCGACCGCCTGACGGTGTACAAACACCGTCACGAGCAGGTTTGTTGACGCTCCAGTAACCCGTACGCCTGGGCATACCTTAGAACCTCGCGAAACCGATACTCACGGCCACCCGATCATAGTACCGAACTATGCGAACTCCGGTTAACTTAATCTGCCCCGCGGGCGAACTGTCAACCCTCGAGAGGTGTGGCGCCCAACTCCGATCGCAGTAGCGCAAGCGCCACCTCATCCGGGTCGCGGCGCTCTTCCGGAGGCACCGGCTTGGCCGACTCCTCCAGCATCTCGCGCTCCTCCTCCGGCGTAGTAGCAGGTGGGACGCCGTCATAACCTACCGGCGAGTAGTCCCCCGGCCCCGGATCGTCCGGGAGGTCCGGCCCGTCAGGCAGCGGAATATCGTCCTCCGGCGGGGCGAAACGGGCATTGCCGGAGTCGAACGGATCCGCGCTCGCGGGAGCCGGATCCGCGGGGGCCGGGGCGGCCGGGGCG
>NZ_BAAFGR010000010.1:0-80518 GCF_041154655.1 Nocardia sp. JMUB6875 | reverse complement strand
CGGCTGCCCCCTCACCGGCGTCCGCCCCCGCACCCCGTCGGGCCGCTCGTCGTGCGCCGATACCGTTCCTGCCGTGGACCCCGCGCCCGAGCCGTCCGGCGAAGCCTCGGTGGCCACGACGGTGCGCTCCTCCGGCGCGACGAATGGCGCTGCGACACAAGCCGAGCTACACCCCACGAGCACACCGGCTCCCGCGCCAACCCTGACCGACGGTACATCGGTGCGGCGCACCGAATCAGCGGCCGCATCGTCCGCCGTGCCGGGAATTCCGGCGGCGACAAGTGGCGCAGCGACACAGGCAGATGCGGCGCGGCGCAGCGGCGCGCCCGCGGTGCGGCTGACCGGTGCACGGCTGTCGTTCGGGGAACGGACGTTGTGGCAGGGGCTGGATCTGGATGTGGCGCCGGGGGAATTCATCGCGGTGCTGGGGCCCAACGGGTCCGGGAAGACCTCGCTCATGCGGATGCTGCTGGGGCAGTTGAAGTTGACCGCGGGGACCGCGGAGGTGGCGGGATCGGCTGTGCGGGTGGGGAATCCGGATATCGGGTATGTGCCGCAGCAGAAGACCATCGAGGGCGGGGCACAGTTGCGCGGGGTGGATCTGGTCGGTCTCGGCGTGGACGGGCATCGCTGGGGGCTCGGGTTGCGGGGACGCAAGGAACGCAAAAGGAAAGTAGCGGAGGCTATTTCGGCGGTCGGGGCGGAGAAGTTCGCCTATGCGCCGTTGGACGCGCTGTCGGGTGGCGAGCAGCAGCGGTTGCGGGTGGCGCAGGCGCTGGCCGGGAATCCGAAGGTGCTGCTGTGTGACGAGCCGCTGCTGTCGCTGGATCTGGCGAATCAGCGGCTGGTGTCGGAGCTCATCGATCGGCGGCGGCGCAGCCACGACACCGCGGTGCTGTTCGTGACGCACGAGATCAATCCGATTCTGCCGCTGGTGGATCGGGTGCTGTACCTGGTCGACGGGCAGTTCCGGATCGGCACGCCCGACGAGGTGATGACCTCGGAGACGCTCTCGGAGCTCTACGGCACCGAGGTGGACGTGCTGCGCGTGCGCGGCCGCCTGGTCGTGGTCGGCACCGGCGACGCCATGGACGCGCTCGGCGAGTCCGGCGCGGCCCACTGCCACGGCGAGAATCGGCCGGGACACGGTGAGATCGCGAAAGAGGTGCGCGCGTAATGGAAAAGCTGTCCAAGCTCTTCTCGCAGATGTTCGACTTCTCGACCACCACGCATCTGCTCTCCTACGACTTCGTGCAGCAGGCGGTCATCGCCGCCGCGCTGCTCGGCCTGCTGGCCGGCGCCATCGGCCCGCTCATCATCAGCCGCCAGATGTCCTTCGCCGTGCACGGCACCAGCGAGCTCTCGCTGACCGGCGCGGCCGCCGCACTGCTGGTCGGCGTCGGCGTCGGCGCGGGCGCGATCATCGGCTCGGTGATCGCCGCGGTCCTCTTCGGCGTCCTGGGTTCCCGTGCCCGCGAACGCGATTCGGTCATCGCCGTGGTGCTGTCCTTCGGCCTCGGCCTGTCGGTGCTGTTCCTCTGGCTCGGCCCCGAACGCGCGGGCTCGAAATTCTCGCTGCTCACCGGCCAGGTGGTGAGCGTCGGCAATTCCGGCCTGGGCCTGCTGGCCACCTGCACGGCCGCTGTGCTCATCGTGCTCGCCGCGATCTACCGGCCGCTGCTGTTCGCCAGCTCCGATCCGGAAGTGGCTGTCGCGCGCGGGGTTCCGGTACGGGCGCTGTCCATCGTCTTCGCCGTCCTGCTCGGCGTGACCGCCGCCTTCGGCGTGCAGATCGTCGGCGCGCTGCTGGTGCTCTCGCTGCTCATCACCCCGGCAGCCGCGGCCGCCCAGCTCACCGCCAGCCCGGCCCGGGTCGCGGTGCTGTCGATCGTGTTCGCCGAAATCGCCGCCGTCGGAGGCATTCTGCTCTCGCTGGCCCCCGGCGTCCCGATCTCGACCTTCGTCACCACCATCTCGTTCACGATCTACCTGATCTGCCGGATCGTGGGCTCCCGCACCCGCAATCGGCGCAAGACCCTCGTCACCGTGTAAGAGCCCTCGTCACCGCGTGACGGGACCGCGGTCCGCCGCATGAGGGGCGGCGGACCGCGGATCAGCTTCCCTCGCCCGCCAGCGCGAACAGGCCGTCGGCGGTCTGCTCGATGAGCCCGTCCACCAGCAGCGAATCCAGCGCGCGATCACGCTGCCCCGGATCGCGAGTCCAGGCCAGGTCCAAGCGAACCCGCTCCACGGGGCCCGTGGCGCCGCGCAGCACATCGAGCAGACGACCGCGCGCCTGCCGATCGGTGCCCTCGTACTTCTGCACCCGCCGCACCGCCTCCGAGGCCGGGCGGCCCGCGGAAACCCACGCGCACTCGGTAAGTGGGCAACGCTCGCAGTCCGGGGTGCGAGCGGTGCAGATCAGCGCGCCCAGTTCCATCAGCGCCGCGGACATGACCGCGGCCCGCTCGATCGAGGCGGGCAGCAGGGCCTCGGTCTCGGCCAGATCCCGCGCCGCCGGATTGCCCGCCTCCGCGCGCCCGTGCACCGCGCGCGCCACCACACGTCGAACATTGGTGTCCACCACCGGAACTCGCTGCCCGTAGGCGAAACAGGCCACCGCCCGCGCGGTGTACGCGCCGATGCCGGGCAGGCTCAGCAGCACCTCCACATCGGCGGGCACCTCGTCGCCGTGCTCGCGCGCCAGCACCCCCGCGCACTCGTGCAGCCGCAGCGCGCGCCGCGGATAGCCGAGCTTGCCCCAGGCCCGCAGCACCTCGCCCTGCGGCGCGGCGGCCATGGCCGAGGGCACCGGCCAGCGCGCCACCCACTCCCGCCAAATGGGCTCGACGCGTACGACAGGCGTCTGCTGCAGCATGATCTCGCTCATCAGGATCTGCCACGCGGTCACGCCGGGCCGCCGCCACGGCAGGTCCCGCGCGGTGTCGCGGTACCAGTCGATGAGTGCGTCCCGGCCAAACCCCGTACTGTCCAATTTCGCCTCCTCCCGGCCGCTCCCGATGGTATCCATAGCGCGCCCCTGCCGAATCCGGCAGCGGCCAACCGAGCATCCGGTGGCTCACCGGAGACAACGTGGCGTGGTCGGCTGGTCTTTGCCGGACCGTAACGATAAGGACTCGCCGGTAACCAAGGGGCTATGGAGAATGGGACACATGCCGCATAACAACCCGATAAGTGCCTGGAAAGCCCTGCGTGAGGGGAACGAGCGCTTCGTCAACGGCACGTTGCAGCACCCTAGCCAAGGCGCCGTCGATCGGGCCAAGCTCGTCGCCGGGCAGAATCCGAGCGCCGTCCTGTTCGGCTGCGGCGACTCCCGCGTCGCCGCCGAGATCATCTTCGATCAGGGCCTGGGCGACATGTTCGTGGTCCGCACCGCGGGCCACGTCATCGACTCGTCGGTGCTCGGCTCCATCGAATACGGCGTGCAGGTGCTGAACGTGCCGCTGATCGTGGTCCTCGGCCACGACAGCTGCGGCGCGGTCCGCGCCACCATCGACGCCCTCGACCACGGCAATGTCCCCGGCGGGTTCATCCGCTCGGTGGTCGAGCGCGTCACCCCGTCGATCCTGATCGGCCGCCGCGAGGGCCTGGAAGAGGTCGACGAGCTCGAGGCCCGCCACGTCGAGGAGACCGCCCGCCTGCTCATGCAGCGGTCGATGATCATCTCCCAGCGGGTGGCCACCGGCGAGTGCGCGATCGCGTGCGTCACCTACAACCTCGGCGACGGCGAGATCAAGCTGCACCGGGTGATCGGCAATATCGGCGAGGTTGTCTGATTCGTCCCCGGGGGGCGGCGGAATTTACCGCCCCCGTAGGCGCTTTCACGTCCGACACGCCGAGACCCTGCCCGGGATGATCCCGACGCTGCCCTTACCGTTGTCACCGTGCTGGAACCGAACGGACCTCTGCCACCGGAAATCTACTGGCGCCGCCGCGCGGCCGCGATCGGTGCGGTGGTGATCGCGCTCGCGCTGGTCATCTGGGGTGCCTTCGCGCTGCTGAAGGGCGGCGGCGACCACAAGACCGACGCCAAGGCGAGCACCAGCTCCAGTCCCGCGGCCACCAACAAGCCCGCGGGCAGCTCCTCGGGCGCGCCGGATCCCAGCTCGCCCAAGCCCTCCGGCGCCACCTCGAGCGGCGCCGCCCCCGCCGCCGTGGCCGGGCAATGCCCCGACCAGTCGCTGGCCGTGAAGGTCACCGTCGGCCAGCCCACCTACAAGGTCGGCGAGCAGCCGCAGTTCGGCATCGTGATCACCAATATCTCCAGCAATGCCTGCGAACGCGATATGGGCTCGGGGCTGCAGCTGGTCCAGGTGCAGTCCCTCGACGGCCAGCGCAAGCTGTGGTCCAGCACCGACTGCTACCCGGACGGCACCCCCGACATGCGCACCCTGGCCCCCGGCCAGCAGGCCGCCTTCACCGTCGCCTGGTCCGGCTCCACCTCCCAGCCCAACTGCGCGGGCGAGCGCGTCCCGGTGCCGTCGGGCCCGTACAGCGTTGTGGCCCAGCTCGGTTCGGTGCGCAGCGCCCCGGAGCCTTTCAATATCGCCTGATCCAGCACGAATTGCAGCGGAGGCCGGAATCCGATCGATCGGATTCCGGCCTCCGCTGTTATTCGGGAATTCGAATGGCGGTGAACCGAATTCCTTTTCCGCTCGAATTCGATTCACGCGCCGTATCGATTCGGATCCTTATTCCGCCATCTCCAGCGGCGCCTCCTCGCGCCGCCGCCGGCGCAGCCCGGTAACCGCAAGCGCCGCACGGATATCGGCCACCTCACGCAATTTCATGCCGCGACTCGAGCGCTCCACGCCCGGCGGCACCAGCGCCTCGGTGAAGCCCAGCCGCTCCGCCTCGGCCAGCCTGCGACTCAGCCCGGTCACCTGCCGCACCTCGCCCGCCAGGCCCACCTCGCCCAGCACCACCATGCCGCTGGGCAGCGCCAGATCCTGGCTGGCGCTCGCGATGGCAAGCGCGACAGCCAGATCCGCGGCGGGCTCGGTGAGCCGCATACCGCCCACCGTGGCCGCGTAGACGTCCTGCTTGCCCACGAACACGCCCCCGCGGCTCTGCAGGACCGCCAGGACCATGGAAACGCGGTTGTAATCCAGCCCGCTCACCGCGCGCCGCGGCGCGGGCGCCTGGGTGTCCACCGTGAGCCCCTGCACCTCGCCCAGCATCGGCCGCTTGCCGTCCATGGCGACCGTCACCGCGGTGCCGGGCACCGCATCGGTCCGATGGTGCAGGAACAGCCCCGAAGGGTCGTCCACGCAATGGATTCCGGCCTCCCGCATCTCGAAGCAGCCGACCTCGTCGGTGCTGCCGAAGCGGTTCTTGATGCCGCGCACCATGCGCAGCGAGGAGTGCTTGTCGCCCTCGAACTGCAGCACCACGTCCACCAGATGCTCGAGCGTGCGCGGACCGGCCACCGCGCCGTCCTTGGTGACGTGCCCGACCAGCAGCACCGCGATACCGCTCGCCTTGGCCAGTGAGGTCAGCGCCGCCGTCACCGACCGCACCTGGGTGACACCGCCGATCACGCCGTCCGCGTCGGCGGCCAGCATGGTCTGCACCGAGTCCACCACCAGCAGTGAGGGTTTCACCTGCTCCACGTGGCCGAGGATGGTCCCCAGATCGGATTCCGCGGCCAGATACACCTTTTCGTGCACCGCCCCGGTGCGGTCCGCCCGCAGCCGCACCTGCCCCGCCGACTCCTCCGCGGTCACGTACAGCGCGATCTCGTCGCGCGCCCGCGCCCACCGGTGCGCCACCTCGAGCAGCAGCGTCGACTTCCCGACCCCCGGCTCGCCCGACAGCAGCACTACCGACCCCGGAATGATGCCCCCGCCCAACACCCGGTCAAGCTCGGACACGCCCGTGCCCCGCGCGTGCGTCTTGTTGGAGTCGACGCTCGAGATCGGCACCGCCGCCGTGCTCGGCAGCATCGCCCGCCGCCCCGTCGCCACCGCCGCCGAGGACGCGGCGACCTCCTCGATGGTCCCCCACCCTCCGCAATCCGGGCACCGCCCAACCCATTTCGCGACCTCGTGCGTGCACTCCGCGCACCGGTACAGCGATTTCACCTTGGCCACGCGGGGCAGCCTAGCCAGCACCGCCGACAAGCTCCGGCACCCCGGCCGCCGAAACACAGAGCCTTTGAACCGAAAACAGCGCCCGCCCCGGGAAACGGGACGGGCGCTGCTGCGATCGTTCGGGGCGAGACTAGTGCTCGCCGCCCTTCTCGGCCTTCTTCGCGGGCTCGGGGCGCGGGTTGTTCGGGCCCGCGTCGACCGGCACGTTGACGACGACGGTGCCGCCTTCCTTGAACACGAAGGTCAGCGGGTACGTAAGACCGGGGGTGACGTCCTTGGTCAGGCCGGTGACCTCGATCAGGACCGGCTTGGCGTTCGGGTCGGCGGCCTTGTCGCCGGCCGGCTGGCCCTCGTTCTGCTCGTGCACGGCGGCCGCGGTGGCCGCGTCCTTCGCGGTGGGCTTGCCGGCCACGACGGTGCTGGACGGCTTGATCTCGAACTTGTCGGCCAGCTTGACCTGGCCCAGATCGGTGGTGATGCTGACCAGCTCGTCGGTCTTGCTGTCGCTCAGGTTGACGGCACTGAAGGCCACCACGGCCTTGCCGCCCTTGGCGTTGTTGAACTCCTCGGTCTGCGGGATCAGGAAGCGCACGTCACGCAGGGCGATGGAGCCGACATTGGCCGAGTTGCCGTTGACGGCGGCGACCTGGGTGGCGGTCTGCGAGATCTGGCCGGCGCCGCAGCCCGACAGCGCGAGCACGGCGCCCGCGGCGAGAGCGGCAACTGTCACGGCACGCCGCCGCGACTTCGACGCAGTGGTGGCTTTCAGGGCAGTCACGGGGTCCTCCATGTCGACCGGGCTAACTCCACTATGGAGAGTAGTAGTCAATGAGAGTAATGCGTGCCCTCCCCCGCACCACACGCGGGCGGTGTCGTATCCGCGTGGCGGGGTGTCACATCCGCGCGGCGGGGTACCCGGGAGTCAGCGCCCGCGTACCCGGGAACCCTCGGCATGGATTCCCGAGAGCGACCGGACGGGATGTGTCAGGGGACCTGACACGGATTCGGAGACGACTTCTCGAGTGATGCATTGCCGTTTATGTGAGGGTGCTCGGTCGCGTATGCGAACTACGCACTCGCATATGCACGCGAACTGCTCGATGCGCTATCCCCTTATGCCACAACGGGATGCACACGATTCGCGTTCTGTCAACCCCCGCCGCCGCCTCGTTGTGGCCCTGACCTGCGCCGTTGATCGCGCCGTTACCGAGTCGCATGTTAAACTGTGAACATCGAAAGGGGCACGGGACACATGATTTTTAAGGTCGGAGACACCGTCGTTTACCCCCACCACGGAGCGGCGCTGATCGAAGCTATCGAAACCCGCACCATCAAGGGTGTACAAAAGGAGTATCTGGTCCTGAAGGTCGCACAGGGCGACCTGACCGTTCGGGTTCCCGCGGAGAATGCCGAGTACGTCGGCGTCCGCGATGTCGTTGGGCAGGAGGGCCTGGACCGGGTCTTCCAGGTGTTGCGGGCTCCGCACACCGAGGAGCCGACCAACTGGTCCCGTCGCTACAAGGCCAACCTCGAGAAGCTCGCCTCCGGCGATGTGAACAAGGTGGCCGAGGTCGTCCGCGACCTGTGGCGTCGTGAGCAGGACCGCGGCCTGTCCGCCGGTGAGAAGCGGATGCTGGCCAAGGCGCGTCAGATCCTCGTCGGTGAGCTCGCGCTCGCCGAGGGCACCGATGACGTCAAGGCCGAGACCCTGCTCGACGAGGTTCTCGCAGCGGCCTCCTGACCGTGAAAACAACACCCGGCGACGACACCCGTGTCGTCGCTCTGGTTCCTGCCGCCGGCATGGGCGTGCGTCTCGGTGAGAACAAGCCGAAGGCCTTCGTCCACGTCGGCGGCAGTCCCATGCTCACTCGGGCGGTCCAGGGGCTGATCGATTCCGGTTCCGTCGACGACGTTGTGGTTATGGTGCCCGCCGAACTCGTCGACGAGACCCGCGCCCTGCTGCCCGATTCGCTGGTCCCCGTGCACGTGGTGCCCGGCGGGGCCGAACGCACCGATTCGGTGCGGGCCGGACTCGCCGCCGCACCCGAGGCCACCCTGGTGCTCGTGCACGACGCCGCCCGCGCCCTCACCCCGCCCGCGCTGATCACCCGCGTGGTCGAGGAGCTGCGCGCCGGAGCGCAGGCCGTGGTGCCCGCGCTGCCGGTGACCGACACCATCAAATCCGTGGACGCCGCGGGCGCGGTGACCGGCACGCCGGACCGCTCCGACCTGCGCGCCATCCAGACTCCGCAGGGCTTCGACGCCGCGCTATTGCGCGCCGCCTACGCTGTGGGGACACAGGCGACGGACGATGCGGGGTTGGTGGAGATGCTGGGAGCGACGGTGCGCACGGTGCCCGGTGACGCCCTGGCCTTCAAGATCACCACGCCGCTCGACCTGGTCCTCGCCAATACCCTGGCCACCCGCCGTGATACCGCCGACACCGCAGGTGGGCTGGACACGACACGCGAGGCGGTGATCGCGCCGTGATCGATCCCCGCGCCCTGCGCACCGGAATCGGCAGCGATGTGCACCCCGTCGAACCCGGCCGGGCCTGCTGGATGGCGGGTCTGCTGTTCGAGGGCGACAGCGGCTGCGCGGGCCACTCCGACGGCGATGTGGCGGCGCACGCGCTGTGCGACGCGCTGCTGTCCGCGGCCGGATTGGGCGACGTGGGAGCGGTTTTCGGCACCGGCCGTCCCGAATGGGAGGGCGTATCGGGCGCGGCCATGTTGAAGGAAGTCCGGCGGCTTTTGGACGAGGCCGGATTCGACATTGTCAATGCGGCTGTACAAGTAATCGGAAATCGCCCGAAAATCGGTCCGCGGCGGATCGAAGCACAACAGGTGCTCGGTGAGATTCTGGGTGCGCCGGTGTCGGTGTCCGGCACGACCACCGACGGTTTGGGCCTCACGGGCCGTGGCGAGGGCGTGGCGGCGGTCGCCACCGCGCTGCTGTGTTGTCGGGCCTGACGCGCCCGTAAACCGCCCGATCCCAACAGCTAGGATGCCCGTCGTGACTCTGCGCCTTTTCGACACCGAGACGCGGACCTTGCGTGAATTCACGCCCTTGGTCCCTGGCAAAGCCTCGGTGTACCTGTGCGGCGCGACCGTTCAGGGGAACCCCCACATCGGCCATGTGCGCAGCGGCGTCGCCTTCGACGTGCTGCGACGGTGGCTGGCCGCCAACGGTTTCGACGTCGCCTTCATTCGCAATGTCACCGATATCGACGACAAGATCCTGAACAAGGCCGCCGAGCACGGCCGCCCGTGGTGGGAGTGGGCCGCCACCCACGAGCGCGCCTTCGACCGCGCCTACGAGACGCTCGGCGTGCTGCCGCCGTCGGCCGAGCCGCGCGCCACCGGGCACATCACCCAGATGGTCGGGATGATGGAGCGGCTCATCGAGCGCGGCCACGCCTACGCGTCGGCGGGCAATGTCTATTTCGATGTGCTGAGTTTCCCGGATTACGGAAAACTGTCCGGCCACAAGCTCGACGATGTGCACCAGGGCGAGAGCGCGGGCCAGGGCAAGAAGGATCCGCGTGATTTCACGCTCTGGAAGGCCGCGAAGCCGGGCGAGCCGAGCTGGCCGTCGCCGTGGGGTCCCGGTCGCCCGGGCTGGCATCTGGAATGCTCCGCCATGGCCGAGTTCTATCTCGGGGCGGAATTCGACATTCATTGCGGCGGAATGGATCTGGTTTTCCCGCACCACGAGAACGAGATCGCGCAGTCGCGCGCGGCCGGGGACGGGTTCGCCCGCTACTGGCTGCACAACGGCTGGGTCACCATGGGCGGCGAGAAGATGTCCAAATCGCTGGGCAATGTGCTGTCCATTCCGAATGTGCTGGAACGGGTCGGGGTGCGCGCGGTCGAACTGCGCTACTACCTGGGCAGCGTGAGCTACCGGTCGCAGATCGAATATTCGGACCAGGCCCTCACCGAGGCCGCGACCAGCTACCAGCGCGTCGAGGCGTTCGTGCTGCGGGCCGCCGAGCGCGCGGGCGACGTACCGGTCGGCACCTGGACCCCGGCCTTCGCGGACGCGCTGAACGATGATCTGGGAGTGCCCAAGGCGCTGGCCGAGATTCACGGCGTGGTGAACGAGGGCAACAAGGCGCTCGACGCCGGTGATCTGTCGGGTGCGCGCAGGCTCGCCGGTCAGGTCCGGAGCATGCTCGGCATCCTGGGCGTGGATCCGCTGGACGAGCACTGGGCCGCGCCCGCCGACAATTCCGCCGCCATCGCCGCGCTCGATGTGCTCATCGGCGCGGAGCTGGAACGGCGGCAGCAGGCGCGCGCCGACAAGGACTGGGGCACCGCCGACGCGGTGCGCGACCGGCTCAAGGCGGCGGGCGTCGTGGTGACCGATACCGCGCGGGGTGCGGAGTGGTCGCTGGACAAGGACGGCAAATAATCGACCTCCGCCGCACCCCGCGGTGTGGCGGAGCACACCGAATTCGGGGCTTCGGCCCAGCGTGAGGCAGAATTCGTAGGGTCCCGGCGGGCTTTTCGCAGCCGGTTGACACAGATGCACAGGGCGCAGCCGTTTGCTGCGCCGACCGGATGCAGGTATCCCGCATGATCGAACGCGAGCGGGTTCGACCCGCGGCCGGGTCGAGGCGGGCTACCGCAGATACGGAAGGCGAAGAGATGGCAGGCAATTCCCAGCGACGCGGGGCGACGCGCAAGTCCGGCACCAAGAAGGGGCAGACCGTCGGCTCCGGCGGGCAGCGCCGCCGCGGGCTCGAGGGCAAGGGCGCGACCCCCAAGGCCGAGGATCGGGTCTATCACGTCGCCGCCAAGCGGGCCAAGGCGAAGGCCAAGGCCGAGGTGTCGGCCGCCACCGCCCGGTCCCGCAATGCCTCCCGGCCGATCGCGGGCCGCAAGGACAACGAGGGTCCGGAGCTGGTGCTCGGCCGCAACCCGGTGGTGGAGTGCCTGCGCGCGGGCGTGCCCGCCACCGCGCTCTACGTCGCCAACGGCACCGAGAACGACGAGCGGCTCTCCGAGGCGGTGAAGACGGCCGCCGAGACCGGCATCTCGATCCTGGAGGTGCCGCGCACCGACCTGGACAAGATGAGCCACAACGCCATGCATCAGGGCATGGCGCTGCAGGTGCCGCCCTACAAGTACGCGCATCCGGACGATCTGGTGGACCGGGTGCACAACTCGGGCGAGCCGGCGCTGTTGGTGGCGCTGGACAACATCACCGATCCCCGCAACCTGGGCGCGGTCATCCGTTCGGTGGCGGCCTTCGGCGGGCAGGGCGTGGTGATCCCGCAGCGGCGCAGCGCCAGCGTCACCGCGGTGGCGTGGCGCACGAGTGCCGGTGCGGCGGCCCGGCTTCCGGTCGCGCGGGCCACGAATCTGACTCGCACGCTGAAGGATTGGGCCAACAAGGGTTACCAGATCGTCGGCCTGGACGCGGGCGGCGACACCACCCTCGACGAATTCGACGGCAGCGCACCGACAGTCATCGTGGTGGGTTCGGAGGGCAAGGGGCTCTCGCGCCTGGTACGCGAGAACTGCGACGCGATTCTGAGCATTCCGATGGCCGGGCCGGTGGAATCGCTCAACGCCTCGGTGGCGGCGGGCGTCGTGCTCGCCGAGGTCGCGCGGCAGCGCCGGTCTTGATTCGACACGGCCGGGACTGAATCGACCCGGCCGTTCTCGGACGGTCGCCCAGTTGGTTGTCGAGGGCAGCGGCCCTCGATGATCAAGTGGCGCAAGCGAAAACCGCGCGTCAGCCTGCCCGCGCGGTGCTCACGCCCGTAAACTCGGGCGGTGGTCTACGATCAGCCGCCCCTCGGTACCCCCGTCGAACACGAGCACGCCACGGCCGTCCTGCTGCTGGGCGCGCTGAGCGTGTTCTGCTGCGGCGCGCTGGGCCCGATCGCCTGGGCCATGGGCCGGCGGGCGCTCAATGAGATCGAGGCGGGCGAGGGCCGGTTCGGCGGCCGCGTCCAGGTGGTGGTCGGCTACGTTCTCGGCATCATCGGCACCTGCCTGATGGTGATCATCGGAATCCTGTTCCTGCTGATCGCGATCAGCGGCGGCCGCTGACCCCGGTACCGGCCGAAACTCTCAGTCCAGACCCGGCCGCTGCTCGCCGCCGGTCACCGCGTCCCAGGCCGGCCATTCGCCGCTGACACTGCCGGTCCACTTGGGCGGGCGGCGGTCCTTGAGCGCGGCCACGCCCTCACCGCCGTCGGTGCTCTTGGCGACGTAGTCGTTGAGCTCGGTTTCCAAGCGGCCCACCGTTTCCGGGGTCATGGTGGGCGCCTCCCAGAGCAGCCGCTTGGACAGCGCGACCGGGAGCGGGGCCGAGCCGTGCGCGATGTCGTGGGCCACCTCGAGGGCGGTCGGCAACACTTCGGCGGCATGCAGGCAGGCATTGGCCAGCCCCAGCGAGCGCGCCTCGTCACCGTCGAAGGTGCGGCCGGTGAGCAGCAAGTCGGCCGCGCGGGCGCTGCCGATCAGACGCGGCAGGGTGAAGTGCGCGTAGCCGTCGGCGAGCGCGCCGCGGCGGACCTGGTTGAGCGCGTAGACCGCGTCGCGGGCCACATAGCGCAGGTCGCACTGCAGGGCGATCTCCAGGCCGATGCCGACGGCATGCCCGTTCACCGCGGCGATGACCGGTTTTCGAATCCGGAAGGGCGGCGGGTCGATGAGGCCGTTGACCTCGCCGACCTTCAGCGACAGGTCCGCGCCCGCGCAGAAGGCGGGCGGGGTGCCGGTGATGACGACCGCCCCGATGGCGTCGTCATTGTCGCAGCGGCGCAGCGACGCCCCGAGTTCCGACGCCATGGCCGGGGTCAGGGCGTTCTGCTGGGCGGGACGATTGAGCGTGAGCACCGCGACGCCGCCGGAGACGTCCACGTGCAATTCCGAACTCATGGGCCAGAATCCTAGTCATCAAGGCGACGGCACGCCCGGGACCTCGATCATCCGCGCAGGATCTGACGCCCGATGGCGTACTTGTGGACCTCGGTCGGGCCGTCGTAGAGGCGGAAGGCGCGCATATCGCGGAAGATCATCTCCACCACCGTCTCATCGCTGATGCCGATGCCGCCGAGCACCTGGACGCAGCGGTCGGTGACCTTGAACAGCTCCTCGGACACATACGACTTGGCGATCGAGGATTCGTGGCGGGCCTTGTGTCCCTGATCCATCAGCCAGCAGGCGTGCCAGATGGTCAGGCGGCACTGGTGCAGCGCGATCTCGTTGTCCGCCAACATGAACGACACACCCTGGTGCTCGCCGATCGGCTTGCCGAAGGCGGTGCGGGTCTTGGCGTAGTCGACCGCGATGGACTGGGCCCGCTCGGCCGCGCCCAGCCAGCGCATGCAGTGGGTGAGGCGGGCCGGGGCCAGCCGCAGCTGGGCGTAGCGCAGCGCCTGGCCGGTCTCGCCGAGCACGGATTCCCTGGGCAGCACCAGGTTTTCGAAGTTCACCACCGCGTGGCCGCCGACGTAGTTGCGGTCCATGGTGTTCATGATCCGGTCGATGACGATGCCCTCGGTGTCGCCGTCACACAGGAACAGGGTCGGGCCCTCGGGCAGGTGCGGGTTGGCGGCCAAGCGCGCCATGATGATCCAGGTCTTCGCGCCGTCCGCGCCGGTGATCAGCCACTTGCGGCCGTTGATGGTGAAGTTCTCGCCGTCGAAGACGGCCTCGGTGGCGAGCTGATTCGGGTCCGAGCCCGCGCCGCCCGGTTCGGTCATGGCGAAGACGCTGCGCTGGTGGCCGTCGATGACCGGCTGCAGGAAGCGTTGCGTCTGTTCCGGATTCGCGATCTTGGAGAGCAGGAACATATTGCCCTCGTCGGGGGCTGCGCAGTTCATGGCGACCGGGCCCAGCGTGGACCAGCCCGCGGCCTCGTAGAGCACGGCCTGCTCGACATGGGTGAGGCCGCGCCCGCCCAGTTCGACGGGGGCCTGGATGGTGAGCAGCTTCTCGGCGCGGGCCAGCTCGACCATTTCCTGGCGCAACTCGTCGTTCGGGCCGTGCGCGGTCAGGCGCGGGTCGCGCTCGAAGGGCACGATCTTGTCGATGACGAACTGGCGAACCCGATCACGTTCGGCAGCAAGGTCGGCGGGAATCGAGAAGTCGATCATCGTTGGTCACCATCCGTCAGGAATTCTCGGTCGAGCCGAGCATACGACGACAACCCCCTCCGACTGAAGGCACCCGCCCTCAAACGAGGATGCGGCGCAGAAACTCCTCGACTAAGACCCGGTAGGCGGCAGGTTGATCGTCGTGCACGAGATGCCCCGCATCCCCGATGACGACGTGTTTCGCATCCGGATGAACCTCGGCCATCTCACGCATCTGCCCCGGCGGGGTGATGGTGTGCTCGCCCTCGATCAGCAGCGTCGGCACGGTGATGGATTTCCACTGGGACCAGAAGTCGCGGGTCCCCCACTCCTCGGAGATGTCCCGGAACGTGGGGACCTCGCCGTGCAACCGATACCCGTCCGGCCCCTGAACGAACGAGTCGAGGAAATACCGCCCCGCCACCGGTCCGAAGAACTCCAGCACCGCCGCCTCGTCCGGAAACGGTTGCGGCCAAGCCGAAATCACGGCCGCCCAATTCTCGGCGGTGCGCCCCTGGAAGTCCGGGGACATGTCCTCGACCACCAGCGCACGCACCCGATCCGGGTGCGCGGCGGTGAACATCCAGCCGTGCAGCCCGCCCATCGAATGCCCGATCACCACCATGGGCCCGGGGATCTCGGCGGTGGCGACCGCCAGGTCCGCCACGAACGCCTCGGTGGTCAACCGCTCGGGCGCGGGTCGCCCGTGACCGGCCGCGTCGAAGGTGTACACATGCCCGAACTCGCGCAGCCAGGACAACTGCGAGCGCCAGGTGCGGGCGCTGCCCATCAAACCGTGCAGCAGCAGGATCGAGGTCCCGGTGCCGCCTTCGTCATACAACATCGCCTCGAACGATACGTCCGAACGGCCGGAGTAGGGTCGGCCCCATGGCAGTCGTCAAGATCAACGCAATCGAGGTGCCCGAGGGCGCGGGCCCCGAACTGGAACAGCGCTTCGCCCACCGCGCGCACGCCGTCGAGAACTCGCCCGGTTTCCTGGGCTTCCAGCTGCTGCGCCCGGTCTCCGGTGACAACCGGTATTTCGTTGTCACGCAGTGGGATTCCGAGGAGTCCTTCGCGGCCTGGCGCGACGGCCCGGCCCGCGAGGCCCACTCGGGCGAGGCCCGCAAGCCCGTCGCCACCGGCGCGTCCCTGCTGGAATTCGAGGTCGTCATGGACGTGGCGGGCAAGAACGCCTGATCACCACGCACAAGAAATCCCGGCTGACCTGAGTGTCGGCCGGGATTTCTCGAGTATGGGGCCGTATTACGCCTCGAAGGTGGCGTCCAGCTCGATGGTGTCGACGCCCGACAGCGCCTTGGAGACCGGGCAGCCCGCCTTGGCGGCCTCGGCGGCGGCCAGGAAGCCGGCCTCGTCGATGCCCGACGCCCGGCCGACCACGGTGATCTTGATCTTGGAGATGCGGAAGCCGCCCGCCGGGTCCGGGCCCAGCGTCACATCGGCGGTGGTGTCCAGGCTCTGCACGGTGCCGCCGGCATTGCCGATCTGGCCCGAGAGCGCCATGGAGTAGCAGGAGGAGTGGGCGGCGGCGATGAGCTCCTCGGGGCTGGTGGTGCCGTCGGCATTGTCAGCGGCGCGCTTCGGGAAGGAGACGTCGTACTTGCCGACGCCCGAGCTGATCAGTTCGACCTGACCCGAGCCGTCCTGAAGACCACCGGTCCAAGCTGTGCGCGCGCTACGTGTGGGCATGCCAAGTCCTTTCGTTATTTCCGGGTACGGCGTCGAACCTACGCTTCAGACCGCCGCGGCGGTGCGGTGATCCCAGCGCTCCAGAATCTTGGGCCAGGCGGCCTCGTGCCGGTCACGACTGTCCGCCGACTGGAATCCGGCGTGGGTGAGCAGCAGCGCCGTTCCCGCGCCGTGGGCCGAGAGTTCGAGGGTGACAACGGTTTCCGCGCCCTCGGTGCCGCTGGTGACCCAGGTCAGCTCCACCAGGTGGTCGGGTTCCAGCCGCAGGAATCTGCCGTAGTGGGGGTGGCCGCCGCCCGCGGTGAAGTAGAACGGCTCGTTCACCGCGGCGCGCATGAGCACCGAGCCCGGGTCGGCGAACCAGAGTCCGAACCCGGTGGTGCACTGGTGGTAGAGCTCGGCGGGCGAGGCGGCCATGATGCGCTCGGCGACCAGGAAGAACGGTCGCGCGGAGAGGTCGGGTGGCCGCGGGGGCGCAACGTCCATGGGGCGCGACGATACCGCCCCGGCGGGCCGTCACTCGGGATTGGTGACCCGAGCCAGCACGATGCCGCCGACGATCATGGACAGCGCCAGCACCCGGCCCGCGCTCAGCGGATCCTTCTGCACCACGATGCCCAGCGCGATCGCGCCCACCGCGCCGATGCCGGTGAAGATGGCGTAGGCCGTGCCCACCGGCAGCGACTGCATGGCGTAGGAGAGCAGGTACACCGCGACCGCCGCCAGGACGAAGCAGATCAGGGTGGGCAGCGGCTTGGTGAAATTCTGCGTCGGCTTGATGGACTGCGACCACGCGATCTCCACCGCGCCCGCCAAAGCCAGGACGAGCCAGTTCATTTCAGTGCTCCCTTGTCGTCTCAGTACTGCTTGCCGAGCTTGCGGGCCAGGTCGAGGGCGGCGGCGTACGAGGCGTCGTGCTTCTCGCGCAGGTGGGCCAGTGCGGGATCCTGGCGCGAGTTGACCAGTTCCGCGTTCACGAAAACCGTGTCCTCGACGGCGAAATGGCCCGCGAAGAAGTCGCGCAGGTAGCGCTCCTGATAGTCGTAGGCCGCCTTCGGCGCGCCCGGCGAGTACGCGCCGCCGCGGGCGGTGACGACCACGAAACTGGTGGGGGCCAGCGACATTCGCGGGAAGGTGATCTGATCCAGCCAGGCCTTGAGGCTGGCGGGAATCGAGTAGTTGTACATCGGCGTGCCGATCAGCACGACGTCGGCCGCGCGGACCTCGGCCAGCAGCGGCTCGACGATCTCCCAAGCCGCCTGCTGTGCGGGCGAATTCACCAGTTCCGCCAGACGGTCGAGGTCGGTGCTGCCATGCGCCAGTACGCGATCGCACAGTTCGGTCCAGCCCTCGCCGATGAACGGGATCGGGTCGGCGGCCAGATCGCGGTGGACGTAGTGCCCGTCGGGGTGTTCGGCGCGCCAGGCGTCGGCGAATTCGCTGCCGAGCTCGCGGCTGATCGAGTGGCGGCGGGCGCTGGCGTCGAGGTGCAGCAGGGTGGTCATGATCGAGGCTCCCATCAAGTGGACGTTCCGTCCGGTTACTTCGATGACGGTAGACCAGAACCGGACAGCTTGTCCACTTATTCTTCAACGGCTACAGTGAGCTGCATGGATACCCCGTCCCTGCCCTTGCTCGGTGATCAGTCCGCGCCCGCTCCCGTCGAGCGCGCCGACGCGGCCCGCAATCGGGCCAAGGTGCTGGCGGCCGCGGCGGAGCTGTTCGCGACCCGCGATCCGCGGACGGTCACCATGGACGACATCGCCAAGGCCGCGGGGGTCGGACGGGGGACGCTGTACCGGCGCTATCCGGACGTGGTCTCGATCGCGGTCGCACTGCTGGACGAGCACGAGCGGACGCTGCAGGAGCAGCTGCTGCGCGGAGAGCCGCCGCTCGGACCCGGTGCCCCGCCCGCCGAACGACTGGCCGCGTTCTACGCCGCGATGGTCGAATTGCTGGATACGCACGCGCATTTGGTGCTCGGCGCGGAGACCGGCGGCGCGCGCTTCCGGACCGGGGCATATCAGTTCTGGGTGGTGCACGTGCGCTCGCTGCTCGTGGCGGCCGGTGTGCCGCAACCCGATTCGATGGTGGACGCACTGCTCGCGCCGCTTGCCGCGGAGGTCTACACACACCAGCGCGAGCGCGGACTGACCTCCGAAGAGATCAAGTCCGCGCTCGCCCGGCTCGCTCGTGGTGTTATCGGTTCCGCCCCGGCCTGATTCAGATCATGTCGCGGCGGCGGATCAGCCAGACCGTGCCGCCCGCGAAGGCCGCGATGTAGACGGCCAGCACGATCAGCGACTCGCCCCGGGACAGGATGTCCAGCACGCCCGGTGTGGCCGGTCCGGTCACGGTGCGCAGCGAACCCGCCAGGGATCCGGCTGCCGTGCCGGGCATGTGGTCGGTGATCGCCTTGATGGGCGAGAAGATCCCGGCCACCCCGCGCAGCAGGTTCTCCACCACCAGCACCCACACCAGGCCCAGCCCGACCGCCAGCGCCGGGCCGCGGGCGATTGCCCCGACCACCGCGCCCGCCAGCGTCCACATGCCCAGAATCACGGTGCCCGAGGCGATTCCGAGCACGATCCGGCCCGCCGAGGGCAGCGCCAGGGACTGCCCCTGGGTTCCGGCGATGAGCGCCGCCACCCCGGTGTCGACGACGAACGCGATCACCACGAGCGCGAAAACGGTCACCGCCAGGCTCAGCACCACCGCGCCGATCACGCTCACCCGCGAAGGCCCTTGCGTGAGTGCGGTTTTCCAGCTGCCCCAGCCGTAGCCGCTGCCCACCGCCAGTGCGCCCAGCACCAGCATGAGCGCGCCGCCGAACATGGCCATGCCCTGGGTGAACACCTCCGGCACCGCCGCGGGCAGCATCTGCTGCAGCAGCGCCTCGCGCGGCAGGCCGTTGGACATGCGGCTGGTGCTGCCGGTGGAGTAGGCCAGGTAGTTGAAGAGGTAGGCGAAGGTCAGGTTCAACAGGATCCAGGTGCCGAGCACGATCCAGAAGGCGGGCCACTTGCGCAGCCGCAGCAGGTCGGCCCGGGTGCTGGCCAGCAGGTCTCTCATTTCGTGGTCTCCGTCATCTCGAAAAAGACTTCCTCCAGCGACTTCTCGTCGCTGCGCAGTTCCATCAGGTCCGCGCCCGCCTCGATGACGGCGCGCGCCACCACCGGGGCCTGGCTCGCGCCGGCGTCGACGCGGATACCGTCGGCGGTCAACAGGGCCGAACGCTCCCCCACCGCGGCGCGCACCGCCGGGAAGGCCACGCCCAGCGGTTCGGCGCGCACGAAAAGCGAAGCGGTGCCCCGCAATTCCCGCACCGTGGATTCGACGAGCAGGCGCCCACCGGAGATCACGCCGACGCGATCACAGATCTCCTGCACTTCGGCGAGCAGGTGACTGGACAGCACGACGGTGTGCCCGTCGGCGGCGAGTCCGGTGATGAGCTCCCGCATCTCGGCCATGCCGGCCGGATCCAGGCCATTGGTGGGTTCATCGAGAATCAGCAGGTCGGGACGGCCGAGCAGGGCGGCCGCGACACCGAGGCGCTGCTTCATGCCGAGCGAGTAGGTGCGGAACTTGTCCTTGCCGCGGGCGGACAGCGCCACCCGGGCGAGAGCCTCGGCGACCTCGTCGTCGCCGACACCCCGGTAGCGGGCCAGGACGCGCAGGTTGTCGCGGCCCGAGAGATAGGGATAGAAGCCGGGGCCCTCGATGAGAACGCCCATGCGGCGCAGGCCATCCGGGTCGCCGGGCTGCCGACCGAGCACCGCGGCGGTACCGGAGGACGGGCGGATCAGCCCGACCAGCATGCGCAGGGTGGTGGTCTTGCCCGCGCCGTTCGGGCCCAGGAAACCGTAGATCTCGCCGCGGCGGACCGTCATGCTCACGGCGTCCACGGCGGTGTGGGTGCCGTAGCGTTTGGTCAACCGGTCGGTGACGACAATCGCTTCGTTCATGGGTAAAACGATCCGCTTCGAGAGCCGGGAAATAATCCGTCGCGGCGCGCGATCGGCGCTACGTATCTCGACGTATTTTCGAGCCGACACGGTGCCGCGGCCCGCGTACGGCGCTACGGTGCAGCTATGGACTTTCGCGGGGGAAGGCTCGGACGGCGTGACCTGCTCCCGGCGGTGGCGGTGGGGGCGATACAGCTCGGCTTCGGCACCCTGGCCAACCACCACCAGGAGGTGGTGCGCGACCTCGATGTCTTCGGATACCTGCTGCTGGTGGCGGGTCCGCTGCTGCTGGTCCTGCGCAACCGCTACCCGCTGCAGGTGTTCTACGGGACGCTCCTCATCACCGTCGCGTACCTGCTGGTCGGTTACGGCTACGGCCCGATCTTCATCTCCCTCGTGGTCGCCTTCCTGACCGCGGCCATCACCGGATCCCGTTGGTACACCTACCCGTTGGTCGCTGTCGGCTATCTGCTCATGGTGTGGCCGGTGCCGGGCTGGCGCGGATACGACACCAATGCCTGGCAGGAATTCGGCCTGCTCGCTTGGCTTTTCGTGCTCGCGGCGGCCGCGGAGGGCATCCGGCAGCGCACCGCCGCCGTGACCGCCCGCAGGCAGCGGGCCGAATCGGCCCGGCGCAGCGAACAGGCCCAGCGGGAACGCGAACAGGCCCAGCGCGCACTGGAATCGGCCGAACGCGAGCAGCGGGTCACCGAGGAGCGCCTGGCCATCGCGCGCGAACTGCACGATGTGCTGGCCCACAGCCTGTCGCTGATCAATGTGCAGTCCTCGGTCGCGCTGGAACTGCTCGACCGCAAGCCGGAACAGGCCGCCACCGCGCTGGCCGCCATCAAGACCGCCAGCAAGGACGCACTCGGCGAGGTGAACGCACTGCTGCGCTCGATCCGCGGCGGCACCGCCACCGTGGCCGCGCCCACCGCGCCCACCATCGGCATCACCGATCTGGACAAGCTCACCGGTCCGGCCCGCGCGGCCGGACTCGTGGTGCACACCATGGTGACCGGCGGTCCGCGCCGGCTGCCCGCCGTGGTGGACGTGGCCGCCGCGCGCATCGTGCAGGAATCGCTCACCAATGTGGTGCGGCACGCGCCCGGTGCGAGCGTGCTGGTCACCGTGCACTACGCGGCCGAGCGGCTGCAGCTCACCATCGACAACACCCGCCCCACCCGCCAGCCCGCCCCGCAGTCACCGACCGGCGGCCACGGCATCACCGGCATGACCGAACGCGCCCACGCGCTGGGCGGCAATCTGTCCGCGGAACCCAAGGCGGACGGCGGTTTCCGGGTCCGGGCCCGGCTGCCCACCCATCTGGCGCGGCCCGAACCGGCTGCGTGAGTGGATGATTCGAGCCAGGGAGGTGCGATGAGCATTCGGGTGGTGATCGCCGACGATCAGGCGCTGGTGCGGGCGGGCTTCGTCGCGCTACTCGGCGCCCAGGACGGCATCGAGGTGGTGGGCGAGGCCGAGAACGGCGAGCAGGCCGTCGAATTGGCGCGCGACCTGATTCCCGACATCGTGCTCATGGACATCCGCATGCCGGTCCTGGACGGCTTGGCCGCCACCCGCGCCATCGCCGCCGACCCGGCCCTGGCCGCGGTGAAGGTGGTCGTGCTGACCACCTTCGAACTCGACGAGTACGTCTTCGAGGCGATGCGCGCCGGCGCCACCGGCTTCCTGGTCAAGCACACCGAACCCGCCGACCTCATCAAGGCCGTCCGGGTGGTCGCGGGCGGCGACGCCCTGCTCTCCCCCAGCGTCACCAAACGCCTGGTCGAGGAATTCGCCACCCATGCCAAACCCGCCCCCACCGCCGAATTCTCCGAACTCACCGACCGCGAACGCGAAGTCATGGCCCTGGTCGCCGAGGGCCTCACCAATGCCGAGATCGCCGACCGCCTCTACATGAGCCCCGCCACCGCCCGCACCCACGTCAGCCGAATCCTGGTGAAACTGGGCGCCCGCGACCGCACCCAACTCGTGGTCATGGCCTACGAATCCGGCCTGGTCCGCCCCGGCTGGCAGTGATCGCGCGGCGGCCGGATACGCCTCGAGGCGTACGCGAGGTGTCGACGCGAAACAGATTCGCCGACAATCCGGGCGGCGGATGCTCGAAACATGAGCATGAACTTCGGAATCGTCATCGCGCCCCGTTCCGGCTCCGAGTGGGTACAGCAGGTTCGCGGCGCCGAACAGAACGGCTACGGCATCGTGCTGTTGCCGGACACCCTCTACACGCCATCGCCGTTCCCGGCCCTGGCCGCGGCGGCCGCGGTCACCAGCACCCTGCGCCTGCGGCCCAATGTGCTGGCCGCGCCCATGCGCACGGCGGCCACCACCGTGCGGGAAACCGCGGCGCTGCAACTGCTTTCGGACGGCCGGTTCGAACTTGGCATCGGCACCGGGCGACCGGATGCCGAGCGGGAGGCCGGAAAGTTCGGCATGCCTTGGGGTTCCGCGGCGGAACGTCGCAGGCAGCTGGCCGAGGTCATCGCGGCCGTCCGGGCCGAGGTGAAACCCGCACCGCCCATTGTCATCGCGGCATCGGGACCGCGCATGCTGGCCGCCGCGGCCGGACTGGCCGACCGCGTGCACCTGGCCGTGGCGCCGACCGCCACCGAGAACGATCTGGCGGATATCGTTGCCGCCGTCCGCGATCAGACCGATCGGCCCATCGCCTTCAGCCTGCAACTGGTGGCCATCGGGGACGTCCTGCCGCCGTTCATGAGCAAGTTCATGGGCGTCAGCCTGGAACAGCTCCGGGCCGCCGATGCCGCGACCCTGCTGCCCGCCGACCCGGCCGAGGCCGCCGAGCTGTTGGAACACCGTCGCGAGAAGCTCGGCATCGACGAACTGCTGGTGCCCGGCGATCTAGCCGACGCGTTCGCGCCGATCCTCGCCCGCTTCCGCTAGACCCCGCCGAATCGCCTGCTCCACGGGCGAATACGCGCCGTCCGGGCGGTCCAGGACACAGGGCTCCACTGTGTGCAGCGGAGGCTGAGCCAGAAAGCGCGGGTTCTTGCCGTGGTGGGACTGCCCGGCGTGCACCAGGAACGGGTGGCAGAGGTAGACGTCACCGGCGCGGCCGGTGGCGTAGGCCTCGGGAAGGTCGGCCGTCGAACCGTACGCCTCGACCATCGGCGCGGAGACGACGGTCGCGCCCCGTTCGCCCAGCGGCTCCAGTGCTTTCGCGATCCGCAGGTGGGAGCCGACACGGATGCGGGTGGGGCCGTCGTCGGGTTCGACGTCGGAGAACAGGAAGAGCATGAGCAGGCCGCGGGCCTTGGACCGCAGACTGACGCGCCACTGCAGATAATCGAAGGGGTCCGCCGTGGGGTCGTCGCCGGGGAAGCTGGCGTCGATGTGCCAACCGTCATCGCCGGGCGGCTGGTCGCTGGGGAAGCGGATGACGAAGCCGCCGAGGCTGTTCCGAGGCATCCAGCGGCCGGAACCGACCAGTTGATCGAAGGCCGTGCGCAGGACCGGGGTATTGGCTGCCGCCACGAACGGGGGCATCGAGAAGTCGGGGAAGCGGTGGACCGGCTGGGTCCAGGTGGCCGGATCGTCCGGGTCGCATCCGGTTGCCCGCCACAGCATGTCGCGTCCTGCCGCGGCCAGCTCCGGCGAGAAGGCGTTCTCCACCTTCACGAATCCGTCGGTGATGAAATCGGAGATCTGAGCGTCGGTGAGCATGCAACCCCTCTCGTTCGGATCCTCCGAGCATCGGCGATACCGGGATCGCGCCGCCACTGAATTTCTTTCCCGGACATAGCGGAAGCCCCGCCCTCCCGAAGGAGAACGGGGCTTCCGTTGTCTCGCTGAGCCTTTACTCGCCCGAGGCGGCGGCCGGGGCGTCACCCGCGAGGGCGGCGACCGGCTTGTCCTCGGCGGCATCCGCCTTCTTGGTCAGCTTGGCCTTGGGCGTGAAGGTGAACTTG
Organism: Nocardia sp. JMUB6875; assembly: GCF_041154655.1. Taxonomy (NCBI): domain Bacteria; kingdom Bacillati; phylum Actinomycetota; class Actinomycetes; order Mycobacteriales; family Nocardiaceae; genus Nocardia; species Nocardia sp. JMUB6875. The sequence continues at coordinate 56,679 of NZ_BAAFGR010000010.1, read as the reverse complement.
GCGTTCTCGCCCTGGCCTTCGCCATCCCAGCCCTCGACGTCCACCACCACGACCTGGCCGGGGCCCAGTTCGCCGAAGAGGATCTTCTCCGACAGCTGGTCCTCGATCTCGCGCTGAATGGTGCGACGCAGCGGGCGGGCGCCCAGGACCGGGTCGAAACCGCGCTTGGCCAGCAGGCTCTTGGCCTTCTCGCCGAGCTCGATCTCCATGTCCTTGTTCTTCAGCTGGTTGGCGACGCGGCCGATCATCAGGTCGACCATCTGGATGATCTGGTCCTGGGTCAGCTGGTGGAACACGATCACGTCGTCGATGCGGTTGAGGAACTCCGGGCGGAAGTGCTTCTTCAGCTCGTCGTTGACCTTCAGCTTCATCCGCTCGTAGTTCGAGCCCTCGGCGTTGGACTGGGCGAAGCCCAGACCCACGGCCTTCGAGATGTCCGAGGTGCCCAGGTTCGAGGTGAAGATCAGCACGGTGTTCTTGAAGTCGACCGTGCGACCCTGGCCGTCGGTGAGACGACCGTCCTCGAGGACCTGCAACAGGGTGTTGTAGATCTCCTGGTGCGCCTTCTCGATCTCGTCGAACAGCACCACCGAGAACGGCTTGCGGCGCACCTTCTCGGTGAGCTGGCCGCCCTCTTCGTAGCCGACGTAGCCCGGAGGGGCACCGAACAGCCGCGAAGCGGTGAAGCGGTCGTGGAACTCGCCCATGTCGATCTGGATGAGCGCGTCGTCCTCGCCGAACAGGAAGTTCGCCAGCGCCTTCGACAGCTCGGTCTTACCGACACCGGACGGACCGGCGAAGATGAACGAGCCCGACGGACGCTTCGGATCCTTCAGACCGGCGCGGGTGCGGCGGATGGCCTTGGACACGGCCTTGACCGCGTCCTCCTGGCCGATGATCCGCTTGTGCAGCTCGTCCTCCATGCGGAGCAGACGGGTGGTCTCCTCCTCGGTGAGCTTGAACACCGGGATACCGGTCCAGTTGGCCAGCACCTCCGCGATCTGCTCGTCGTCGACCTCGGCCACGACGTCCAGATCACCGGAGCGCCACTGCTTTTCGCGCTCGGCCCGCTTGGCGACGAGCTGCTTCTCCTTGTCGCGCAGGCGCGCGGCCTTCTCGAAGTCCTGCGCGTCGATCGCGGACTCCTTCTCCCGGCGCGCCTCGGCGATCTTGTCGTCGAATTCGCGCAGGTCCGGCGGTGCGGTCATCCGGCGGATGCGCATGCGCGCGCCCGCCTCGTCGATGAGGTCGATCGCCTTGTCCGGCAGGAAGCGGTCGTTGATGTAGCGGTCGGCGAGAGTCGCGGCCGCAACCAGAGCACCATCGGTGATGGAGACGCGGTGGTGCGCCTCGTACCGATCGCGCAGACCCTTCAAAATATTGATCGTGTGCTCGACCGTCGGCTCGCCCACCTGCACCGGCTGGAAACGACGCTCCAGCGCGGCATCCTTCTCGATGTACTTGCGGTACTCGTCGAGGGTGGTGGCGCCGATGGTCTGCAGCTCACCGCGAGCCAGCTTGGGCTTCAGGATCGAGGCCGCGTCGATGGCGCCCTCGGCCGCGCCCGCACCCACCAGGGTGTGCAGCTCGTCGATGAACAGGATGATGTCGCCGCGGGTGTTGATCTCCTTGAGCACCTTCTTCAGGCGCTCCTCGAAATCACCGCGGTAGCGGCTGCCCGCGACCAGGGAACCCAGGTCGAGGGTGTACAGCTGCTTGTCCTTGAGCGTCTCCGGCACCTCGCCGTTGACGATGGCCTGGGCGAGACCCTCCACGACGGCGGTCTTGCCGACGCCGGGCTCACCGATCAGGACCGGGTTGTTCTTGGTGCGGCGGCTCAGCACCTGCATGACGCGCTCGATTTCCTTCGAGCGGCCGATGACCGGGTCGAGCTTACCCTCGAGGGCGGCCTGGGTCAGGTTGCGGCCGAACTGGTCCAGCACCAGCGAGGTGGACGGGGTGCCCTGCTCGCCGCGCGAACCGGAACCCTCGACCGGCTCCTTGCCCTGGTAACCCGACAGCAGCTGGATGACCTGCTGACGCACGCGGTTGAGATCCGCGCCCAGCTTGACCAGCACCTGCGCCGCGACGCCCTCACCCTCGCGGATCAGGCCGAGCAGGATGTGCTCGGTGCCGATGTAGTTGTGGCCGAGCTGCAGCGCCTCACGCAGCGACAGCTCCAGCACCTTCTTGGCGCGCGGGGTGAAGGGAATGTGACCCGACGGGGCCTGCTGGCCCTGCCCGATGATCTCCTCGACCTGCGACCGCACACCCTCCAGCGAGATGCCCAGGGATTCCAGCGACTTCGCCGCGACACCCTCGCCCTCGTGGATCAGGCCCAGCAGGATGTGCTCGGTGCCGATGTAGTTGTGGTTGAGCATCCGGGCCTCTTCTTGGGCCAGGACAACGACCCGCCGCGCGCGGTCGGTGAACCTCTCGAACATCGCTCCCTCACTCTCCTGCTCCGCCATCAAAGGCATCCGGCGCTTCAGACCCTGTGCTGCCCTTCTGGTCGCCAGCCTGCCATGAAGCCCTGGGGTTGCATCCCCCGACTCCACTCTAGTTGCCGGGGGTCACGCACGTCGTCCGTCCACCCTATTGCGAACGGGCCTCAGTACGACTCATTCAGTCATAACGGGGCAGTTGCGCAGACCGTTTCCGATTGGGCTACGCCCACAGCGAACAAGCCGGTCAGTCCGTGAAACCGGGCGGATGGTCTAGCCGGTGAGGGGCGGAACCACCTCACAGGGCACTGGACGCGGATGTGCCGGATCCAAGGCGTTGAGGGCGACCATGGCCGCGCGGTGACTCCCGGCGATGGCCATGTGATCGGAGAAGTCGGTGGGGCAACCGTCCTGCATCAGGACATTGGTGGCATTGGGGGCGGGCACCAGCGCGATGGACGGGAAGACGCCCTCGTCGAAGTTGGTGGCCAGGTTGGTGTAGGTGACGGTCGGGTCGTAGACGCCGTCGGAGTTGAGCTCGTTGAGGAAGGTGGAGTTTCCGAGCATCTGATGGCAGGCGGCGCAGATCACGCCCATGGTCGCGTATTCGTCGACGGTGTCGGCCTGGACGCCCAGCTGCTTGCCGAAGGCGCGGATATTGTCCATGCTGTCGCCGAACAGGCCCAGCCACGGCGGTGCGATGGCGACGAACTTGTCCACCTTGCCGTGCCCGCCCAGGCGCTTGATGTAGTAGTCGCCGACCGTATTGCCCTGCGAATGGGCGACGAAGTCGACCTTGGCGGCACCGGTCGCGGCCAGCACCCGGTCCACGAAGGCGGCCAGCTGCCCGGCGCTCTCGGGAATCGGCTTCATGCCGCCCATGGCCGACAGCGGCCACGGCACGTCGAGGCTGCCGTAGGTGAGCGCGAAGACGCAGTAGCCCTCGTTGGCGAGCAGCGGCGCGTAGGCGCCCCAGTTGGTCTGCGCGCCGCCCGCGGTGCCGTGGATCAGCACCACCGGATCGGGGTGCGCGGCGGTCACTTTGCAGGCCCAGTCATTGGCTCCGGGCAGGGAGCCGCCGGGGTTGGTGAGCTCGTACGGTATGCCCGCGAAGAAGTTGAAAGTGACCGGGTATTCCGCGCGGGCGGTGCCGCTGGTAGCCATCCCGAGGATCGCCAGCACCGCCATGATCAGCAGTGATCCTGGCGTTCCAGGCCTGGGCATCCTTCTCATGTTCCCTCCCAAATTAGAACGCGTTCCGCGTCAAACTAATCGGGAAACAAGCACCCGCGATGGAATACCGGCGAGTAAGTTCTGAAACTCGTTCCAGTACAGGAAAACGGCGATGGCCGGGACCCGCAGGCGGATTGCGATGCCGCACAACGGGTCCCGGCCACCGCCGGAATCGAAGCGAATTACTGCTGGCCGGAACCGAATCCGGGCTGCGGGGCGAACTGCTGGGCCGGGGCGAAGGACTGGGCCTGCGGGAAGCCGGCCTGCACCGGGAAGGGCCACGCCGACGCCGCCGGGGCCGCCTGCGCCACCGCGCCCGCCCTGGCGTGCGCCATGCCCGCCACGAACAGCGCACCGGTCAGCACCAGGAAGGCCAGCGTGTGCAGCACCGCGCGGACGACATTCCAAGCCACCCAGGAGCTTTCGAACTGCGACCGCACCGCCGCCAGATCCGGGATCTGCGCCACGTCACCGGCATTGGCCAGCTGGTTGTTGAGCGGCACGTTCATACCCGAGGTGACGGCGAAGGCGATGATATTGAGCAGCAGCGCGGCCCCGATCCAGATCAGCGTGGTGCGCTGATCCTTGCCCAGGTGCAGCGCCGCGGCCAGCACCGTGAAGCCGACCGTGCCCATGAACCCGAGCATGAACCACGGGTTGATGATGACCACGTTGATCTTCTGCATGAGGTCGACGAAGGTCTTGTCATCGGCCCGGTGCAGGGCGCCCATCACCGAGGTGGCGTAGGCGTAGAACACCCCGGCGATCAGCCCGGTGGCCAAGGTCGCCGCCACCAGAGCGGCCGTACGGAATGCGAACATCGTGTTCTCCTGACTGGATCTGCCACCCGTGTGCTCCCGGGCGATCAACTGCATTCAGTCAATCGCGACCGGGCACGGAAACCCATGGCTCAGAAGCTCGCACGCATGCGCCGGGGTCCAACAGGCACTGGCCGTACCAGGATCAGAGATCGCGCTCGGAGATCACGCCGGACTGCATGGCCAGGTTGGCCAGGCGAACCCGCTTCTGGTTCTGGGGGAGATCCTCGACGCCGAACTTGGCGAACAAGGCGCGCAGGTGGGTCTTGATGGCGTCGACGCTGAGGAACAGCTCCGCCGCGATCTGCTGATTCGAGGCGGGGGAAGCGAATCCGTCGTTGCCGCGCAGGGGGCGGCACAGCGCGATCAGTACCGACCGCTGGGTTTCGGTGAGGGAGCGCAGGGTTGGCAGACCGCCGGTCGAGGTCTGCGTGACATCGCCTGCCGCACCGCTGAAGTCGTGGAAGGTGACCCGCGAGGTCCCCATCCGGATCACGTCGCCGGGCTGCAGCCGATGCCGCCCCACCAGGCGATCCCCATTGACGAAAGTGCCGTTGCGGGAAAGCCCGTCGTCCACGATGGTCCAGTGCGCGCCCAGGTACTCGGCGGTGGCGTGCAGGCGCGAGACCTCCACGTCCCAGAACAGCGACAGATCGGCCTGCGGCGAGCGCCCGATGGTGATGCGGGGCTGGTCAGGGGACAGCATCAGCTCGTGCTGGCGTCCCTCTTGATCCTTGACTCGAAGGAAGGAACCGTGGAATGCGGTCACTGCGCCGATACCTCTTCTCTACATCCAGCCAGTGACATCGTCCGCACGTTTCAATGGTGCCTGGCCGCCCCGGCACGAGCAAGATCGCATGCCGGTGTACGCACCCGCGGTCTTGACCTCGGGCTTTCCAGAGGCGGATTTTACGAAGTCCTACAGTACCCCGCCCCGAGGACTTGATCTTGGTGTTATACACGAAGCGTATGAAAAAACCACTGCCGCCCGGGTACGCACGAAACACCCGGACGGCAGTCGAATCGGCGACTAGTCGGACAACTAGTTCTTAGCAGCGGCCTTGTTGTAAGCCTCGGTGATGTCAGCGGAGATACGACCACGAGCGGACACCTTGTGCCCATTCCGGCGAGCCCATTCACGAATGGCCGCGCTTTGTTCGCGATCGATCGACACCCGGTTCTTCGGGCCCGCGGCCGGGGCGCCCGCCACCTTGGTCCGACGGCGTCCGCTCACCCGCCGAGCGGCGGCGACCCAACCGTCCAAACCCTCCCGCAGCTTGGCCGCATTCTCCGTCGACAAGTCGATCTCGTACGAGACGCCATCGATTGCGAACTCGATGGTCTCGTCCGCGATGGACTCACCGTCGACATCGTCGATCAAGCTAACGGTGACCTTCTTTGCCATGAGATGAACGTCCTCTCGAAATCGTGCGACCCGCATAGTCAGGCCGATTACCCGACGCCAGAATACCGCTAATTCCGATAGTCCCAGAACTAGCCCCGGAAATGCAATCCGGAGAACTATCTGGCAGCCGGACGCACAATTGGAAAGAGTATCGTTTCCCGGATTCCGTGGCCAGTCAGGGCCATCAGCAAACGATCGATACCCATACCCGTTCCGGTTGTGGGGGGCATACCGTGCTCCATGGCGGTGAGGAAGTCCTCGTCCAGACGCATGGCCTCGTCGTCGCCGGCCGCGGCCAAACGCGCTTGATCCACGAACCGTTCGCGCTGGATGACCGGATCCACGAGTTCCGAATAGCCCGTGGCGAGTTCGAAGCCCCGCACGTACAGGTCCCACTTCTCGGTAACCCCGGGCTTGCTCCGATGCTGGCGGGTCAGCGGCGATGTCTCGACCGGGAAGTCGCGCACGAAAGTCGGGGCGTAGAGCTTGTCGCCGTAGACGTGCTCCCACAGTTCCTCGACCAGTTTGCCGTGGCCATAGCCCTTGCCCTCGGGAATTTCCAGACCGACCCGATCGGCGAGTGCCAGCAATTCCTCGACGGTCGTTTCCGGGGTGACGTCCACACCGATCTGCTCCGAGAGCGACGGGTACATCTCGACGGTCGCCCACTCGCCCGAGAGGTCGTATTCGGTGCCGTCCGCGAGCGTCACCACCTGGGTTCCGAAGACCTCCTGTGCGACTTCCTGGATCAATTCCCGCATCATGGTCGCGGAATCGTCGTAGGTGCCGTACGCCTCGTAGGTTTCCAGCATTGCGAACTCGGGCGAATGGGTGGAGTCCGCGCCCTCGTTGCGGAAGTTCCGGTTGATCTCGAAGACCTTCTCGATGCCGCCCACCACGCAACGCTTCAGGAACAGCTCCGGCGCGATGCGCAGGAACAGCTCCATATCGAGCGCGTTGGAGTGGGTCGAGAACGGCCGGGCCGCCGCGCCGCCGTGGATGGTCTGCAGCATCGGGGTCTCGACCTCGAGGAATCCCCTGCGCTCCAACGCGTTTCGCAGCGCGCGCACCGCGGCGACGCGGGTGCGGGCCATCTCGCGGGCCTCCGGGCGCACGATCAGGTCGACATAGCGCTGCCGGACGCGCGACTCCTCGTTCATCTCCTTGTGCGCCACCGGCAGCGGGCGCAGCGACTTCGCCGCCATCTCCCACGCGTCGGCCATGACGCTCAATTCGCCCGTGCGCGAGGCGATCACCTCGCCGTGCACGTACACGAAATCGCCCAGGTCCACATCGGCCTTCCAGGCCGCCAGCGATTCCGCGCCGACGCCGTTGAGGCTGATCATGGCCTGGAGTTTGGTGCCGTCGCCCTCCTGGAGCGTGGCGAAACACAGCTTCCCGGTATTACGGACGAAAATGACGCGGCCCGCAATCCCGACGATCTCACCGGTCGCGGTATCCGCGGCCAGATCCGGGTGGGCGGCGCGAATTTCGGCGAGGGTATGCGTACGCGGCACCACCACGGGATAAGCCTCGCGGCCCTCCCCCAGCAACCGCTCACGCTTCTCCTGGCGAATCCGCATCTGCTCGGGAACGTCCTGCTCCACGACGGGCTTGGCGGCAGACGCCTGGCCAGCAGAAACAGCGGTCTTTGCGGAAGAAGGGGGGTTGGGGGTGCTCACGGGGCCTTAGCCTATCGTGCGGCGGAAATTGATTTTCCCGCCGCCCGGGCAATAAACCTTCGGGACCGACCGAGGTAAACCCGTCAGACCCAAGCGAGCGTCGCGACCTCGCGTTCGAAGTGCGGGGCGCTCGCCGCGACGGTGAGCAGACCGGCCGTTTTCAGGGCCTGATATCCGCCCTCGAGATCGGTCGCGCGGCGCAGGCCCAGCTGCTGCAACGAGGCCGCGGCCAGGCTCGAGGTGTAACCCTCCGAGCAGACGATGATCCATTCCACGTCATGGTGCTCGGCCAGCGCCAAACGCGCCGAACTGGTCGGATCCAAACGCCATTCCAGGACATTTCGCTCGATGACGAGCGCGCCCGGCAGCGTGCCCTCGCGCTTGCGCTGCGCCTGGGGGCGAATATCCACCAGAATCGCGCCGCGGGCGATGGCCGCCGGCAATTCGATCGGGAGCAGGCGACGCAGCTGCTGCCGGGCGTTGGCGAGCATGCCGTCGATCGTCAAGTGGGTCATTCGAGTTCACCTTCGGGCTGGTCGGTGAGAACGGAACGGGTGCGGCGCAGGGTGCCGTGGCCGGTGACCTCGTAATAGGACATGGCCGTCAGCGGCGGTGAATAGGCGTGCACGCTCAAGGTCGGGTTCAGCGGGCCGGTGATACCGGCTTCTTCCTCGGGGGCACGCACCACGTCGTGCACCCAGCCGAGCGGGAAGGAGGCCTGATCACCCGCGGTGAGGGTGCGGCGGCGCAGTTCCCGGCCGTTCCAGCGGTATTCGGAGAGCGCGCCGGCGAGCACGGTCAGCGCCCCCAGCGACCCGGCGTGGTCGTGCAGTTCGGTGTACTTGCCCTCGGTCCAGCTGATCAGCCAGATGTCCACCTCGTCGTCGGCGACAAGCCTTGCCGCCCAGCGGTTTTCGGTGGGCCAGAGGCCGTCGGCGGGCAGCAGGTGGTCGTAGCGGCCCTCCAGCACGTCCTGGGCGCCCTCATCGGTCAGGCGCAGCAGATCGGCCGGGCGCAGCCGGGTGGGCAGGGCGGAGGCGGTGGCCCGCTCGGTGACCTCGGGCAGCAGGCGCGAGGTAGCGGCGCGGCCGCGCTGGTCCTGGTCGACAGGTAGGGAAAGAACAGAAGATCGCATGAGCGAAACTCCAAGGAATGTGTAAGTGGCCGGGGGCTATACGAAGCCTCGACGACCGTCGAGGCGAATCAGCCTCGACAACACTCCTGGATGCTCACGCGGAAATACACGTCGGCGAGCCTAACAGAAGGACGCCGGGAAGCAATAGTGCCTCCCGGCGACGACTGCGTCACTTTCATTCCGACCAGTCCGTTAAGCGCGGTTCTTGCGCTGCAGGTTGCGCTCGTACACCAGGCGCAGGCCGTCCAGCGTCAGATGCGGCTCGTGGTGCTCGATGGTCTCCGACTCCGGCACGATCAGCGGCGCGGTCGCGCCGGTGGCCACCACGGCCACATCGTCGCCGGAGAACGCCTCGATATCGCGAATGCGGTCGATCAGGCCGTCCACCAGGCCCGCGAAACCGAAGATGGCGCCCGACTGCAGGCATTCCATGCTGTTCTTGCCGACCACCGAACGCGGCCGGGTCAACTCCGCCCGGCGCAGCGCACTTCGAGCGATCAGCGCCTCGGTCGAAATCTCCACACCCGGCGCGATACTGCCGCCGAGGAATTCCCCCTTGGCCGAAACCAGGTCCACACAGATGGCCGTGCCGAAATCCACCACGATGGCCGGTGATTGGAAACGGTGATATGCCGCAAGACAATTCACGATGCGGTCCGCGCCGACTTCCTTGGGATTGTCGACCAGCAGCGGAATACCCGTGCGCACACCGGGCTCCACGAGTACATGCGGGACATGACCCCAATAACGGGACAGCATCTCGCGTAGCTCGCGCAATACCGGCGGCACCGTGGACAGCGCGGAAACACCCACCACCTGATCGGCGTCGGCGCCGATCAGCCCGCGCACCTGCAGCGCGAACTCGTCCGCGGTGAGCAGCGGATTGGTGTGCATCCGCCAGTGCCGCACCAGCTTCGCGTGCTCCCCGCTGCCGGAGAACAGGCCCAGCTCGATGCTGGTGTTGCGGACATCGATACAGAGCAGCATGCCCGCCCGCCGCTCAGGCCAGCGTCAGCGTGCGGGGGGAGATCAGGTCCGATCCCTCGGGGGCGTGCGCCGGGTCGGTGCCCAGCTCGATCGGGCGGTTCCGCTCGTCGACGAAAACCACATGCGGCGCATAGTCTTTCAGCTCCGCGGCATCGAGCATGCCGTAGGCGATGAGGATGACCAGATCGCCCGGGTGCACGAGATGCGCTGCGGCGCCGTTGATTCCGATCACGCCGGAACCGCGCTCACCCGCGATCACGTAGGTCTCGAGCCGGGCCCCGTTGGTGATGTCCACGATCGAGACCTTCTCGCCCTCGAGCAGATCGGCGGCGTCCAGCAGATCCTGGTCCACGGTCACCGAGCCCACATAGTGCAGATCGGCGTGAGTCACCGTGGCGCGGTGGATCTTCGACGTCATCATGGTGCGCAACATCGTCGTCGCCTTCCTACTGGATCGCCTGGGCAGGCTGGTCGGGAACGGTGGGCAGGCCGTCGAGCGGCTTGCCGATGGAAACGGGCATGTTGTCGATCAGGCGGGTGCTGCCGATCCGGGCCGCGACCAGCAGGCGGGCGTTGCCGGTGGGCCACTCCTCGGAGAAGTCCGAGCCGCGCAGGGCCAGGTAGTCGACCTTGATGTCGGGCGCCAGATCCAGGATCGACTGAGCGGTCTCGAGCACGGCCTCCGGGCCGCGGCCCGCGGCGTGCCGGCCGGCCAGCAGCGCGGCCGACAGGGTGGTGGCCAGCTCGCGCTCGTCCTCGCTCAGGAAGCGGTTGCGGGAGGACTTGGCCAGACCGTCGGCCTCGCGCACGGTCGCGGCCGGGACGATCTTCACGTCCATGTTCAGGTCCACGACCATCTGCCGGATCAGAGCCAGCTGCTGGTAGTCCTTCTCGCCGAAGAACGCCTCGTGCGGCTGGCAGATATTGAACAGCTTCGAGACCACGGTCAGCACCCCGGAGAAATGGCCGGGCCGGGTCGCACCCTCGAGGATGTCGCCGTAGGGACCGGCCTGCACCGTGGTGCGCGGGCCGAACGGGTACATGTCCTTGGCGCTGGGCGCGAACACCAGCTCGACGCCCTCGCCGCGCAGCAGCTCCACATCGGCGTCGAGGGTGCGCGGGTACTTGTCGAGGTCCTCGTTCGCGCCGAACTGCAAGGGGTTCACGAAGATCGAGACGATGACGGTGGTGTTGGTCAGCTTGGCCAGCCGCACCAGCTCCAGATGGCCCTCGTGCAGCGCGCCCATGGTCGGCACCAGCGCGACCCGGCGGCCCACCGACTTCAGCGCCTTCACGACCTTGGTCAGCACGGCCGGGTCGTGATGCACGGTCAGCTCGCCGCGCTTGTAGGTGCCAATCAGCTTGGGGTCCATCAGCGTCCTTCCAGCAGGTCGAGCAGGGCGGGGTTGGTCTTGGCGCGCTCGGCCGAGCGCAGCGACTGGGCGCGATAGCCCGCGGCGAGACGGGGATTCAGGGTCTCGAGCGCGTCCAGGTGCGCGGCCACGGCGGCCACGTCACCGCGCGCCACCGGACCGGTCAGCGCGGCCGGGCCACGCCGCAGCGCGTTGTCGAGGGCGGCCGAGGCCAATGGTGCGAGCACGCGCTCGGCCAGGCCATTGGGCTGATCGTCGATCGACTGCTGACCCAGCAGACCCGGACCGGCCAGGGCGGCGCGCAGGGCCTCGACGGCATCCACGATCAAGGTCACCAGATGATTGCTGCCGTGCGCGAGCGCGGCGTGATAGAGGGTGCGGTTCTCCTCCGAGACCCGGACCGGCTCGCCACCCATCTCGATCACCAGCGACTGCGCGATGGCATAGCCGATGTCGTCGGCGGCCGTGATGCCGAAGCAGGCATTGGCCAGGCGGGCGACATCCTCGTCGTGCCCGGTGAAGGTCATGGCCGGGTGGATGGCCAGCGGCAGCGCGCCCAGCGCGGTCAGCGGCGCCAGGATCGCGACGCCGTTCGCGCCCGAGGTGTGCGCCACGATGGTGCCGGGCCGCACCGCGTTCGCGGCCGCCAATCCGGCCACCAGACCGGCCAATTCGCTGTCCGGCACGGCCAGGATCAGCAGTTCGCTGCGGGTGGCGACGTCTTCGGCGGGCAGGACCTGGGAATCCGGCAGCCGGGTGGCGGCACGACGCAGCGAGGTGTCCGAAATCGCGGATACCCCGAAGACGACATGACCGGCACGCTCGAGCGCCGCGCCCAGGGCGGATCCGACGCGTCCCGCCGAGACGATTCCCACCGTCAGGCGTGCGGGCGCAGGATCACTCCAGACATCCTTGTCCGAGGTCACTTGTTCCTCTCGAAAGTCGTTCCAGTCCCGCCTTGCGGGTACCGGACGTTACTCGGCGAGGATATCGCCCACGATTCGCCGGAGCCACCCTCTGTGGGATAGGCAACTCCGGCGGCCGCGAGCTAGTTCGTGTTCTCCGACTTCAGGTTCGCCATGATTTCCGCGACGGACAGGCGGTGGGTGCCTTCCGGGTCGACGGTGTCGTCGGAGCGGCGACGGCGGCGGGCGGTGGCGCGGCCGACCGGGCCGGACAGGTCCGGCTCGGGGGTCAGACGCGGGATGGGGGCGTGGCCGTTGCCATTGCCGTTCGCGCTGGCACCGTTGTTCTTGGCGCCGTTCCCGTTGAGGTTGGTCAGTCCCTCGGCGGCCTGGGACTCCTTGGCCGGGTCCGGCTTCGGGGCCTTGGCCGCCGAATCCGCTTCGGCGGCGGCGCGTTCGGCGTCGTACTCGTCACGCATGGCGTCGGTGATGATCGACGTCTCCGCCGTGACCGGATCGTCGAACGGGGTCGCGAAGGCGGCGGCCTCGGGATGTTCCGGGTCGATCCGCGGCGCCATGCGGGCGCGCGGGTCCTCGTCGTCCTCGGGCTGGTCGGGCGACGACCAGGGATCCCAGGGATCGGCTTCGGACCAGCTATCGTTCGCCGCCGGAGCGGCCGGGTCGGCCTCGCTGCGCGGAAGTTCCTGGACCCGAACCGCATCCGCGCGCAGTGCGGGCCGCTCGAAGGGCAGGTCGCCGTCGAAGAGACGCTGCAGGCTCTCGCGGAGGACGGTGAGTTCGGCGCGGAGCGCGGCCATCTCGGTGGCGTCGGCGCCGACCTCGTGGCGCACCCGGGTCTCGACGCCGAGCTCGTATTCGCGGCGGGCGGCAACCTCGCGCTCCAGCTGCAGTTGGTAGACCTTCTGCAGGTCACCCACTTTCGCCTTGTCGATGGCCGCCTCCCTGCGATAACGCGTGGCGGCGAGGGCTCCGATGGCGGCGGCCCAGAGGGCGGCGACCAGGCCGACACGGATCAGGTGGAGGTTGTCGCTGAAGACCAGGAACACACTGGCTACCAGTCCGAGGAGAAGCAGAAAGCCGGTGAACAACTTTCCCGCATCCTCCCGGCGGCGACGGGAAGCACTGCTACGGGAGGGTGAAACCATGTCCGCCAGCGTAGCTTGATCTTCCGGGTAGGGTCCCCACCTTGGCGATCCTCGAGATCCACATGTTAGCTACGAGGTAGCTGCTTCATCGGGCGGGTCGATGGGCGCCCGGCAGCAATATTCCAGCCACAGGGCCGCCGCCACCAGCGCCGCGCCGCCGATCAGACCGACCACCGCGCCCGGCGTATCCGACGACGCCGCACGCAGATCCGAATGCGTGAGCAGCCACACCAGGAAGCCCAGCCAGATACCGCCCACCAGCGAGCCCACCTGCGCCGACGCCTTGGCCAAGGCCACCGCCCGGGCCGCAGTGATCGGATGCAGCTGCCCGGAGCCGCCCGGCCCGATGCCGTGGTTCTCCTTGCGCTGCCGGATCACGAAGGCTAGCACCGCCTCCAGCAGCGCCACCGGCAGCAGCGAGGCGCCGGAGAACACCGAGATCGGCGGGAACGACGAATACGCCATATTGGTGGCGACCCAGGCCACGATCGCCGCCAGCAGGACATTCGCACACAGATCGAGAATGCGCGTCGGTTTCACCGCATCAACTCCGGCGTCACGGGGTCCAGCCCAGGGTCAGTTCGGTGCGGCGCACCCCGGCCACCTCGTCGGAATCCAAGGCGGACAGCCATTCCCGCAGCGACCGCGCCGCCCCGGTCACGGCCAGCTCCGCGTCCGGCTCCACCTCCAGCCAGGGCAGCAGCACGAAGGCGCGATTGTGGGCCTGCGGATGCGGCAGCGTCAGCACCGGATCGGCGCTGCGCACCTCGACCCGGACATCGCGGCGGCGCTGCTCGGCCCACACCAGGTCCACGTCGAGAGTGCGCGCGCCCCAGCGGACTTCGCGCACCCGCCCCGCGGCCTGCTCCAGCTCCTGGCCCAGCCGTAGCCAGTCCGAGGGCTCCAGGGCCGGATCCTCGGCCACCAGAACGGCATTCAGGTAGTCCTGCTGCGGCACCCCGCCCCAGGGCGGCGTCGAGTACACCGACGAGACCGCGACCAGGCGCGGGCCCAGCGCCGCCACCACGCTGCGCAGGTGCGCCAGCCGGTCGCCCAGGTTGGATCCGATGGACAGGACTACGCGGGTCACCGCTCTATTCCTCCGGTTCGCGACGGCGGGACGTGACTACTCGGACGTCTTCGAAGGTATGCGGAATCGGCGCGAATGGCTTGTGCAGAACCACTTCCAGCGCCCGGATGCGCGGATCGGTCATCACCTCGTCGGCGATGTTCGACACCACGGTCTCGATGAGATCGCGCGGCTCGCCCGCCACGATGCCGACCACCTGCTCGGCGAGCTCGCCGTAGTGGACGGTGTCGGCGATGTCGTCGGACTTGGCAGCGGCGGTGAAATCCGTCCACAGCGTCAGGTCCACCACGAATTCCTGGCCGTCGCGCTTCTCGAAGTCGAAGACGCCGTGATGGCCGAACACGCGCAGGCCGCGCAGTTCGATCCGGTCCCCGGTCAATTCGCTCACAGTGCCTCCCGCGCCGCTCACAGTGCCTCCCGCGCCGCTCACCATGTCCCCTCCGCCGCGCGCCGGTACCGCTCCCGCAGGCGGCGGGCGGCATTGGTCGCCGCGTCGACCACCGCGATGGCGTCCAGCGACGACCGCACATCGTGCACGCGCACACCCCAGGCCCCGTGCTCGGCGGCCAGGGCGGAGATGGTGGCGGTGGCGACCTCGCGCCCGTCCGGCGGGCGCGGGCCCTCGGCATCGGCCAGCAGCCCACCGAGGAAACGCTTGCGCGAGGCCCCGATCAGCACCGGCAGCCCGGCGTCCATCATCTCGGTCATGCGATAGAACATGCCGCCCAGCAACTCCCAGTTGTGGTCGGCGTTCTTGGCGAAGCCCAGACCGGGATCGAGCACCAGCTGCCCGAAGTCGACGCCGCCCGCGAGGGCGAATTCGACCTGCGCGTTCAGCTCCTCCCAGACCTTGCTCACCACATCGTCGTACTGCTCGGCCGGGCCGGTGTGCTCGTAGTTGGCGTCGGCGCGCCAGTGCATGAGGATCCACGGAATCTTGGTCGCCGCAACGACTTTCACCATGTTCGGATCGGCGCGGCCGCCGGAGACGTCGTTGACCATGGACACGCCCGCCGCGACGGCGGCCTCGGCGACGCTCGCCCGCATGGTGTCGACGCTGGTCGGCACCCCGGCCTCGGCCAGCGCCCGGATCACCGGAACCACCCGCGCCGCTTCGGTTTCCGGATCGATGCGCACCGCGCCGGGCCGGGTCGACTCACCGCCGACGTCGATGATGTCCGCGCCCAGCTCGTACAGCTCCAGGCCGTGCGCGACGGCCAGACCCGGATCCAGGTAGCGGCCGCCATCGGAGAACGAATCGCTGGTGACGTTCACGACGCCCATCACCACGCACGAGCGGCCGCCACGGGGAACCACCAGGTTGGCCCCCCGCGTACCGCTCTCGGCCATGGTCGGCGCGCTCACTTCCGCAGAATCAGGTCGAGGGCCTCCGCACGGGTGGAGGCATTGGACTGCAGGGTGCCGCGCACCGCCGAGGTGGTGGTGGAGGCGCCCGGCTTGCGGATGCCGCGCATGGCCATGCACAGGTGCTCGGCCTCGATCACGACGATCGCGCCGCGCGGATCCAGCTTGGCCATGACGGCGTCGGCGATCTGGCTGGTCAGCCGCTCCTGCACCTGCGGGCGCTTGGCGTATAGGTCCACCAGGCGGGCCAGCTTGGACAGCCCGGTCACCCGGCCGTGGGTGCCCGGAATGTAGCCGACGTGGGCGACGCCGTGGAAGGCCACCAGATGGTGTTCACAGGTCGAGTACATCGGGATGTCGCGGACCAGCACCAGTTCCTGGTGCCCCTCGTCGAAGGTGGTGTTGAGCACCTCGGACGGGTCGGTGAACAATCCGGCGAACATCTCGCGGTAGGCGCGGGCCACCCGGGACGGGGTATCGGCGAGCCCGGGACGATCCGGATCCTCGCCGACCGCGATCAGCAGTTCGCGCACGGCTGCTTCCGCCCGCTCCTGGTCGAAGGGCCGACCGGTCTCGAGGGCGATCAGCCCGGACACGACGCTGTTGTTGGTGGCCGACAATCGACACCTCCTGTGTTGACTTGCCGCACATGCTCATCGCGGCCTGGACGCGGTCGCCGACCACTCGGGGCGGGCCCGGCACAGGTATTCACCCTGTTACCGGGCCCGGCCCGAGCCGGGCCGCGAACCCATAGAGCGTATCGGGACCGCGGTCAGCGACGACCGTTCGGTCCGTCCCAACCGTTCTTCTCGTCCTCGTCATTCCCGGCGGCCGGCGGCGCGGCCGGATACTCCGGCTGACCGTAGCCCGGCTGCTGGTACTGCCCGCCCGGCTGATAGCGCTGATTGCCCGCGGGCGCCCAGCCGCCGTACGCGCCGCGCGGCTGCGGGGCCTGCGGCTCGTCGTCCTGCGGCGGCCAGCCCGGAGCCGACCAACCGGCCGGAGCGCCGTAGTCCGGACGCGAGCCGTGGGTCGGGTTGCCGCCCCGCGGATAGGCCGGGGCCTGCGGCAGCGGGTAGCCCTGCGGCGCGGGCGCCGGGTAGCCGCCGTACTGGCCCTGCGGCGCACCGCCGTAGGCCGGTTCGGGATGGCCGTTGGCGGGCTGCGCCACGGGGCGCTCCTCCTCCGGCCACGGCTCACCGCGCTCGGCGGCCAGCTCGCGCGGCGTCTTCACCGGCGGGCGGTCCGAGGGGGTGCGATCGCCGAAATCGTTGAAAGCCGTGATGCGCGGCCGCTTTTCGACGGTGGCGAGGATGGTCTCGAGCTCCTTGCGGTGCAGGGTCTCGCGTTCCAGCAGCGCCGTGGCCAGCGAATCCAGCTCGTCGCGGTAGTCGTTGAGCACCGACCAGGCCTCGGTGTGCGCGGCCTCGATGAGGTTGCGCACCTCCTCGTCGATCTCGCGGGCCACCTCGTGCGAGTAGTCCGAACCCATGCCCATGGACCGGCCCAGGAACGGATCGCCCTGCTCCTGGCCGTAGCGGACGGCGCCCAGGCGGGCGCTCATGCCGTACTCGGTGACCATGGCGCGGGCGGTCTTGGTGGCCTGGTCGATATCCGAGGAGGCGCCGGTGGTCGGCTCGTGGAACACCAGTTCCTCGGCCGCGCGGCCACCCATGGCGAACACCAGGCGGGCGATCATCTCCGAGCGGGTCATCAGTCCCTTGTCGTCCTCGGGCACGGTCATGGCGTGGCCGCCGGTGCGGCCGCGGGCCAGGATGGTGACCTTGTAGACGGGCTCGATATCGGGCATCGCCCACGCGGCCAGGGTGTGCCCGGCCTCGTGGTAGGCGGTGATCTTCTTCTCGTGCTCGGAGATCACCCGCGACTTGCGGCGGGGGCCGCCGATGACGCGGTCGACCGATTCCTCCAGTGCCGCACCGGTGATCACGTTGCCGTGCTCACGCGCGGTGAGCAGCGCGGCCTCGTTGATGACGTTCGCCAGGTCCGCGCCGGACATGCCGACGGTGCGCTTGGCCAGCCCCTCGAGGTCGGCGTCCGGCGAGATCGGCTTGCCCTTGGAGTGCACCTGCAGGATGGCGCGGCGGCCCGCCAGGTCCGGATTGCCGACCGGGATCTGCCGGTCGAAACGGCCGGGACGCAGCAGCGCCGGATCCAGGATGTCGGGGCGGTTGGTGGCGGCCATGATGATGACGCCGGTGCGCTCACCGAAGCCGTCCATCTCGACCAGCAGCTGGTTCAGCGTCTGCTCGCGCTCGTCGTGGCCACCGCCGAGGCCCGCGCCGCGCTGGCGGCCGACCGCGTCGATCTCGTCCACGAAGATGATGCAGGGGCTGTTCTGCTTGGCCTGATCGAACAGGTCGCGCACGCGCGAGGCGCCGACGCCGACGAACATCTCGACGAAGTCCGAGCCGGAGATGGTGAAGAACGGGACGCCCGCCTCACCGGCAACGGCCTTGGCCAGCAACGTCTTACCGGTGCCGGGCGGGCCGTAGAGCAGCACGCCCTTCGGGATCTTCGCGCCCAGCGCCTGGTAGCGCGCCGGGTTCTGCAGGAAGTCCTTGATCTCGTAGAGCTCTTCGATGGCCTCGTCGGCGCCCGCCACATCCTGGAACGTGGTCTTGGGCATGTCCTTGGACAGCAGCTTGGCCTTCGACTTGCCGAAGCCCATCATGCCGCCGCGGCCGCCGCCCTGCATGCGCGCCATCACGAAGATGAACAGGCCCAGCAGAATCACCATGGGCAGCATGAAGAGCAGGATCTGGCTCAGCCAGGAGTCCTGCTTGACGGTGGTGTTGACCTTCGCGCCGGAATCCTCGGCGAGCTTGAAGATCTGCGCGGACACCTCGCCGCCGCCCGGGTACTTGGCGATGAGCTTGGTCTCACCCTTGGTCGCATCATTGCCGTTCTTCAGCGTGATGCGGACCTGCTGTTCCTTGTCGTCGATCTGGACCGAGTCGACATTGGACTTGTCCTGAAGCTGGGACAGCGCCACCGAAGTATCGACGTTGTGCCAGCCGCGCGTGTCGTTGCTGAAATAGCTGACCAACCAGATCACGAGCAGGAAGCCCGCGACTATGGCCAGGTTGCGGAACACAGTCTTGCGGTTCATAGAGCGTCGGCCGGCGGCCAGTCCTTTCCGGGGGGTGTATCCGGTTTGCCTGCGATGCTTCGGGGCACGCCCGTTCCGGCGAACGGATGCGGACATGCCACGTTACCGCGTACGGTCTAGTCGATACATCGCGCAGTTCGGCTGCTGGTGCAGTTCAGCAGGTAAACGGCTGGAGAACGCGGGTGGTTCCCCGACCATCTGCGGCAACACATCGGGTCGATCACCCCCTGGTGTCGGCACGACTGGTCACAATCATGGCATGGTCGTCCTATCGTGAGTGACGACACAACAGAGCGCAGGGGGTATGGACATAGTCGAGCTACGGACACCCACGGCGATTGTGCGGCACGGCAACGGGCGTTTGACGGTGCTGCGCCCCGGAACCGACGGCGAGCGCGTGCTCGACGTGCCGGTCAGCGACCTGCTCAAGGTGCGTTTGAACCGGCGCGCCGATGACGCCGTCGTCATCGAGATATACCTGCGCTATCCCACCCCGGTGCTGACCGGAGTCCCCGCCGACCGGACCCCGCTGCCGGTGCTCATCGCCGAACACGATGTGCCCGCCGCCACCGTCATCGTCGAGCGGATCAACAACCAGATCCTGGCCACCCAGCGTCTCGATGTGGCCGCCCCCGATCTGACCCCGCCCGCGCCCTCCTGGGGGCGCACCGGTCCCGCCCGCGCCGATGTGGACCGCGCGGTGCGGCGCATGGCACCCAAGCGGGACGCCAAACCGGCCGTCGCGGCGCTGCAGCGCTATGTCACGCCCGACGAATACGTGCTGGAGACGGCGCTGGTCACCGCCCGGCCGCCCGCACCCAAGGCCACCGGGCTGCTGGCCGTCACCACCACGCGGCTGATCTTCGTCTCGCTCGGCTCGGGCAAGCGCTTCGCCCACGAACTGCCGATCGCGACCCTGCTGTGGGCGCGCGGCGCCGATGACGCCGACACACCGGGCGCGGCGCCCGGCGAATACGGCGTCGAGGTCAGCGACGGCAATGTGACCTGGCAGTTCGCCGGTTCGGATCGGGCCGACACCGATCGGGTCACGGGCGCTTTGAATTTCGCCATCCAGCGCGAGGTGGCCGACGGCGCGGCGGGTCCGGCGGACCCGGGCGTGTCGAAGCTGTACTCGGAATGGGAATTGCTGGTCGAGCGGCATTCGCTCGGCATGGTGGACGACGCGCAGTTCCAGCGTTACGGGCGCGGAATTCTGCGGTCGCTGCCCGATTAGGTGAAAGGGGTTGGGAGCCAAAGCCCAACCCCTGCTTTTCACTCCTCCGGTTGCAGCGTGATGCGCCGCCACGGACTGGTCGGCCGCATCCACAGGCGCAGCAATTCCATTCGCCGGTCCACGCCACCGGATTTCAGCTCCGCCAGGTCCTCGCACGCCTGCCAATAGGTCCACCCGGCCAGATACGCATCGCCGAATTGCCGCCAGTTGCGGTATTTCCGCTGGGCCGGGGGCAGGGCGCGCATGAGGTAGTCCCAGGCGACATCGGCGTCGAGATAACCCGCGGTGTAGGCCATCCGGGCCACGGCCACCACGCGGGCCAGATCCCAGGCCTGGATATCGGTGGGCAGCGGGCGGACCAGGTGATCGGTCAGGCCGAGTTTGATGGCCTGGGACCAGATGTCGTAATCGCGGACCAGCGCCTCGGGATTCTCCATGCCGCGGAAGGAGCCGACCTGCCGCAGGAACGCGCGGTGCCGGTCGGCGCGTTCGCCGAAGCGGTCGCGTTCAGGGGAGTTGATGGCCGCCATGACGAGCGGATGCACCAGCGCGTAGAGGGGACCGTGCATGCCGTCGAGGAGTTGTTCCATCGACGCCATGGCCTCGGTGCCGTCGGTGATGCCCCACGCGCCCGTCAGCGTGTCGATGGCAAGCTCCCGGCGATCGCCCAATGGATGGTCGCGTTCGGGCCCGAGCAGCAGGGCGTCGTGGAAGGCGTCCCAGCGGGCGGAATAGAAGCCACCGAGCGAGAGAGCACGCAGTTCGTCATCCGAGACCTGCGCACCCGACCAATGGTCTTCCTCGCGCTCGTCCAGCTCCGGGTACGGAAAGGTCGTCAGCGAGGGAACGTCGCGGGCAGGCATACCACGATTGTTCCCCATCGATCTTGGAGTGGCCCACTATTCGCCGATCGCGTGTGCCACACCGGCCGTGTCGGGTGCGAATAATCGGCAAACCATTCGGTTCGTAAATTCCGTGTCTCGCCGCGACCCACTCGCGCAATTGTCTGAATCTTGCCCTGTCACAGCGGGTAATCGGGCGCTAACCTCTGGGGGCATGAGTGGGAACATCACCCTGCTGCGCGGGCTGACGCCGGCTGCCACGGAGCAGGAAATCTACGCCGCCGCACAGGAATACGTGCGCAAGGTCGGCGGGGTATCGGGATTGACGTCGACGACCAAGCCGGCCGTCGACAAGGCGGTGGCGGCGATCGCGGCGGCCACCACGCAATTGCTGGCGGAATTACCGGACCGCCGGGCCTCGGAGGGCGAACCGCCGACCCGGCGACGCTCCCGGGAGACGGTCACCGAGGAAGCGAGCTGAGACTCGCGGGCTCACACGCCGTAGACGGCCACGCAGTCGAGCGCGATCTCCAACCGCGGCCCGCGTTGGTCGAGAGAGTGACCGAGTAGTTCTTCTATGCGCTGAATCCGGTATCGCACCGTGTTCTTGTGCACGCCGAGGAGTTTCGCCGCCGCATCGGGGCTGCGGCGAGCTCGCAGATAGGCGTGCAGGGTCTCCCGCAGCCGCGCCGACTGCGCGTCCGGCGCGGCGAGCGCGCCCAGTTCCCGTTCGACGAGCGAACGCATGGCGACCTCGTCGGCGCCCGCCAGATAGGCGACCTCCACCTCCGAGTAGTGCAGCACCCGCGCGATGCCCGGGCGGGCGCGCTCGGCGACGTGCCGGGCCGCGACCGCCTCGCGATGGCCGGCGCGGAATCCGGCGGTGTGCGCGGCGGGCAGGCCGACCGCGACCCGGACGGGCGCCTCGACCGACCACACCGGATCGCCCGGGTCGGGCACCTCGCCGTCCACCCCGACCCAGCCCCACAGCGCCGACGCGCCCGAGGGCATGGTGAGGAAGCTGCCGTTGCCGAGCGTGGCCGCATAGCGCGCCACGATCCGGTCGAGCTGCCCGACCGCCTCGCCGTCGCCGGCCGAGGGCAGCGGCGCGGTGTCCTCGTCGGTCCACAGCACCAGCGCCAGATGCCGCTGCGCCAGCCGGTATCCGAGTCGGGCCGAGGCGCTTTCGGCGTCCACCTCCGCCCCGTCCAGCAGGGCCCGCACGATCTCGGCGCGCTGGGTGAACGCCGCGCGCAGGCCGCGTTCGCGTTCGGCGGTGTAGGTGTCGGTGAGCTGTTCGACCGAGGTACTGACCCAGCGGGTGGTGCGGTCGAAAAGCCGTAGCAGCACCGATCTTTCGATGTCGCGCGGCAGCTGCCGCTGTTCGAGCACCTCGGTCATGTAGTCGATGACCGCCTCCTGGCCGAGGTGGTAGACGCGCAGCAGCAGCCGCACGTCGTAGCCGCGGCGGGCGACGGTGCGGGCGAAGGCGTGCGCCTCCTCGGGGACCGGATAGTCGAAGCGGTCCTGGGTGAGGCCGCTGAGCACGGCGACGGCGTGGGCCCGGCTGCTGGCGGCGAGGTCGCGGCGCATATCGCGGTCCCGCAGTTCCGGGATGCGGGCGATGATCGCGTTGTCGAGGCGGGTGACGACCTGTTCGAGGGTCTCGGCGGGCAGTGTTTCGGCGACGAAGTCGGCGATCCACTGCCGGATCTCCGGGCCATTGCTGGTGGTCGCCACCAATACACCTCTCGCGTTGTACTCAGAGCACAAAACCTGCCCGAACAATTGACCCGATTGGCCAAGCAGCGGCCCTCGAAATTGTGTCACGATCATAGTCCAGTGAGCTGTGGCACAGCTCGCCCGTCGCAACGCAGCGCACCTGGGGAAGGCACACCGTGACCAATACCGAACCCGCCGCGGGCACCGCTCGCAAGACCGGGACCCGTAAACCCGCCAAGGCGGTCCAGAAACCGGCCACCGAGCTCGAGGTCCGCAATCCCGCGACCGGCGCGCTGGCGGGCACGGTGCCCATCGATTCGGCCGAGACGGTCGCCGATCGCGTCCGCGCCCTGCGGGCCGCGCAGCCCGCCTGGGAGGCGCTGGGCCCCGACGGCCGCAAGGAGTGGCTGCTCAAGCTGCAGGACTGGTTGGTGGACAACACCGATCGCCTCGCCGACGTGCTGCAGTCCGAGACCGGCAAGGCCCGCGTGGACGCGCTCATCGATCCGGCGTTCTCGGTCGACCTCACCGGCTACTACGCCCGCCGCGCCGCGAAATTCCTTGCCGACGAACATCCTTCGCCGCACAGCCCGCTGGCCCGGGTCAAGCAGCTGACCACGGTGTTCCGGCCGTACCAGGTCGTGGGTGTGATCACGCCGTGGAACTTCCCGCTGGCCATGCCGGTCATCGACGTGATCCCGGCGCTGGCCGCGGGTGCGGCGGTGATCCTGAAACCGTCCGAGGTGACACCGCTTTCGGCCGTCGAACTCGCGCGCGGCTGGCGTGAGATCGGCGCGCCGCCGGTGTTCGAGGTCGTCACCGGCGCGGGCGAGACGGGCGCGGCCGTGGTCGGCAATGCCGACTACATTCAGTTCACCGGCTCCACCGCCACCGGCCGCAAGATCGCCGCGGCCTGCACCGAGCGCATGATCCCGTTCAGCCTGGAGCTGGGCGGCAAGGATCCGGCCATCGTGCTGGCCGACGCCGACCTGGATCGCGCCGCGCACGGCATCGCCTTCGGTGGCCTGTTCAATGCCGGGCAGGTGTGCATCTCGGTCGAACGCGTATACGTGGAAGCGCCTGTCTACGACGAGTTCCTGAAGAAGCTGACCGCCGCGGTCAAGGAGGTCCGCCAGGGCGTGGACGGCCGCAAGCCGCAGTACGACATGGGTGCGCTGGCCAACGAGAACCAGGCGCAGATCGTGCAGCGGCATGTCGAGGAGGCCGTCAAGGCCGGTGCGCGGATCACCACCGGCGGCAAGCGCACCGGCGTCGGAACGCTTTTCGAGCCGACCGTGCTCGCCGATGTGGACCACACCATGAGCTGCATGACCGAGGAGACCTTCGGTCCGACGCTGCCGGTCATGAAGGTGGCCAACGAGGCGGAAGCCGTTCGGCTGGCCAATGATTCGATCTACGGCCTGTCCGCCTCGGTGTGGTCGGGCGACAAGGATCGCGCCGAACGCGTTGCGCGCCAGCTGAACGCGGGCGCGGTGAACATCAATGACGTGTTCGCCAATATGTTCAGCTTCGCGCTGCCAATGGGCGGCTGGGGGCTGTCCGGCACCGGCGCGCGCTGGGGCGGGGCGAACGGCGTGCGCAAGTACTGCCGCCAGCAGGCCATCACCAAGCCGATCCTGCCGACGCAGACCAAAGAGCCGCTGTGGTTCCCGTATTCGCCGCCCAAGCTGACCTTCGCCATGGCCGCCATGCGGGCCGCGGGCACCCGCGGGCTGCGCCGCATCGACCTGCCCGCCATCATCAAGACCGTTCGGGGGCTGTGATGACCGACTTCGGAACGATCGCCGGGAAGGTCGTCGTCATCACCGGCGGCGCGCGCGGCATCGGCCTGGCCACCGCCACCGCGCTGCAGGCGCTGGGCGCGAAGATCGCCATCGGCGATATCGACGAGACCACGGTCAAGGAGTCCGGCGCCGCACGGGGTTTCGACCTGTACGGCAAGCTCGACGTCACCGATCAGCAGTCCTTCGGGGCCTTCCTCGACGACGTGGAACGCCGCCTGGGACCGATCGACGTGCTGATCAACAATGCCGGGATCATGCCGACCGGGCGGGTGGTGGACGAGCCGGATCAGATCACCCGCCGCATTCTCGACATCAATGTGTACGGCGTGATCCTGGGCTCCAAGCTGGCCATCGCGCGCATGCTGCCGCGCGGGCGCGGCCACGTCATCAATATCGCTTCACTGGCGGGCGAGACCCACATTCCGGGCCTGGCGACCTACAACGCCAGCAAGCACGCGGTGCTCGGCTTCACCGACACGCTGCGCGAGGAGTACCGGGGCACCGGGCTGCGATTCTCCTCGGTGCTGCCGACGCTCACCAAAACCGAACTGGGAACGGGCATTACCGCGCCCAGGGTGCTGCGCCCCGCCGAACCGGAGGAGATCGCCGACGCCATCGCCAAGCTGATCGTCGCGCCCCGCTCCAAGGTCCGGGTCACCACGGTGGCGGGCATCATCTCGCAGGTGGTGGGCTTCCTGCCGGAGGCGGTGGGCGATGCCATCGGGCGGGCGTTGGGCGCGCAGTCCGCGTTCCTGGACGATGTGGATTCCGACGCGCGCAAGGCCTATGAGCACCGGGTGCGCGAATAGCTCGTCGTAGGGTCGGCGGCATGGGTAGCAGGAGTGCGGTTTTCGCCGGATTGTCGACACTGGATCTCGCCTATGCCGTCGACCGGTATCCCGCCGAGGACTCCAAGACCCAGGCCGCCGACCTGTTCCTGGGCGCGGGCGGACCGGCCGCCAATGCCGCGGTCACCTACGCCTTCCTGTCCGGTCGCACGCCGCGGCTGGTCACCGCGCTCGGCAAACACGCGCTGGCGGAACTGATCCGGGGCGATCTGCGCCAGCACGGGGTCGCGGAGCACGACCTGACGCCGGACGGGGATCAGCAGCCGCCGGTCTCGTCGATCATCGTCGCCACCGCGGCGGCCACCCGGACCATCGTGTCGCTGGACGGGTCCAGGATTCACCCGGCACCGTCCGACGCGGCCGCCGAATTGCTCGGCGCCGCTTCGATTCTGCTGGTCGACGGGCACTATCCGGAGCCCGCGGTACGGTTGGCCGCGGCGGCGCGGGAGGCGGGCGTGCCGGTGGTCCTGGACGCGGGACGGTGGCGGCCGGTGCATGCCGAACTGCTGCCGCTGGTCGATATCGCCATCTGCTCGAGCGGATTCGTTCCGCCTGGCGCGCAGGCGGATTCGACCGACGATGTCTTCGCCCATCTGCATGCGGCCGGACCGGCCCGGGTCGCGATCTCGCACGGCGGCCGGGCCATCGAATACTCGATGCCGGGCGCGCGCGGCGAGGTTCCGGTGCCGTCCGTCGCGGCGATCGACACGCTCGGCGCGGGTGACATCCTGCACGGAGCGTTCTGCCATTTCTACGACCGGGACACCGATTTCCCACTCGCGCTGCGGCGGGCAGCCGAGGTCGCCGCCCTCTCCTGCCGGTTCGTCGGCACGCGGGAGTGGATGCGGCACTTCGATTTTCAGTCGATCCTGTAGCCGCGCCCGGCCTTGCGCAGCACCAGATCGGCGCGGGTGCGGGTGGCCTCGACCAGCGCGGCATTGCGCAGATCACTGTTGGCGACTTTGCTTTTCGCCGCGTCCGGCGTGCGCCCGCCGCGAATGTGGCGGCGCAGCAGGCGCTGCTCGATGATCGGGCGGGGCACGTCCAGGTACCAGGTCTCGTCGAGCAGCGGCCGCACGGCCGACCAGTCCGGATGGGCGCGGTCGTCGAGGAGCAGGTAGTTGCCCTCGGTCACCACGATGGTCTGGCGATCGAAAACGACTCCGCCCGGGACGGGTTCGTGGATTTCGCGATCGTAGGTGGGCCAGGGCACGGTGGTGCCGGGCGCGGTGTCGCGGACCGTGCGCAGCAGGTTCACATAGCCCGCGGCGTCGAAGGTGTCCGGTTCGCCCTTGCGGTCGAGGATCCCGGCGGCGCGCAGTTGTGCATTGGTGAGGTGGAAGCCGTCCATCGGCGCGATCTCGGCGATCGCGGTGCCCGCGGCCAGATTCAGTTCATCGCGGATGCCGCGCGCCAGGGTGGATTTGCCCGCGCCGGGCGGGCCCGCGATGCCGAGCAGAAACCGACCGGGATGCCCTTCCGCGCGGCGGCGGACGCGAGCCGCCAACTCCGCCAAGGAGGTTTCGACACTGCCGCGTATCGCCACCCCCCAACCCTACGGGGCCTCAGCGTCCGCCTTCGGGAATGGCGCGCACCAGCGCCATCAGATCGGCCTCCAGTAGTCGCGACAACCGGTAGGTGAGCACGAACGCCAGCACCCCGCCGACGCTCAGCCAGCGCAGCGGCACGATCACCAGCGACAGGTCCGCCGTGGACACCAGCGTCAATGTCGCGACACCGAGCAGCGGCACCGACGCCGCGGCGGCCAGATACACATTGCTGCGCCGGGCCAGCGCGAGCAGCTGCCGCCGATCGGCGGGCCCGACCGAACCGCGCGCCAGCAGTTGCGGATACAGCGACCGCATCGCGTACACCACGATCAGGAAGAACGGATAGGCCAGCGCGATCAGCGCGCACACGAGTTGCGCGGTGAGGAAATGCCAGTAGGCATTGTGCGGCAGGCTCGCTCCCATGCGCGCGAGCGTCAGATTCGCCGCTATTCCGGCGATCATCCACATGGCGAACGGAATCCACACCGCCCGCTCGCCCGTCAGCAGGGTGTCGGACCGGGCCCGGGCCAGCTGGTCCGGGGTGTACTCCTGTCCGCGCGCCAGCCGATAGGACACCGCGAGCGGGCGGCGCGCCAGCCACAACAGCAGCACCGCGGCCAGCGGGAAGGCGACGGCATTGCTCACCAGGGTCACCTGCGCGAACCGATGCTGGTCCACCGCGGACAGTTCATCCACGAGCAGGCTCTTGTTGATTCGCACGTTGTACCAACTCGCGAGCGCGTTCGGCAGGCCCACGCACAGCACCGCGATCGGCACCGGCCAGCCGCGCAGCCGCGCCCACAGACTGCCCGGCGGCGGATCCACCAGATCGCGCGCCCGCGCGTCGAGGCACAGGTCCAGCTGCCCCGCCAGCTCCCCGCCGGTCCGCCAGCGACGCGACGGCTCGGGCCGCAGGCATTCCAGCAGCACCCGGCGCAGCGCGGCCGGAGTGTCGGCGGGCAGCGCCGCGAGCGCGGTCTCCGAGACACCCGCGATGCGCCGGGCCAGCATGGCGGCGGCGGTATCGGTGTCGCCCTCCGATTCGAATGGCAATGTGCCGGTGAGCATCTCCCACAGCACCAAGCCCAGCGAGTAGATATCGCTGCGATTGTCCGGCGTGGGCGCGGTCGGATCCAGCAGGGCCGCCAGCGCCTCCGGCGACCGGTAGCGCAGCGCCTCGGCGTCATTCGCGTCCGCGAATCCCGTCCGGTGGAATCCGGCGTTCCAATACACCGGCCCCAGTGCGAAATCCGCGAGTTTCGGCACCCCCTCCGCCGTGAAGAGCACATTGGCGGGCCGGATGTCGTGATGCAGCACCCCCTGCCGCATCCCGTAGTCGAGCGCCTCCGCCAGCCGACGCCCCACCCACGCAATGGTTTCCGGCCAGCTCAGCCCGGCGATCTCGGCCCGCACCCGGGATCCCGAGGACCGGCTCTCGCCCTTGGCCTCCATCGCGGCGTCGACGGCCCGCAGCAGCAGTCCCCCGTCGGCCGCGCCCGATTCGGCGCGCAGCCGCGCCAGCACCCCTTCGGCCGTCCCGCCGGGCAGGTACTGCATGTACAACAGCCGCAACGGTTTTCCGGTGCTGCCGTCCGCGATCAGCCGTTGATCGAAGACCCGCACGATGTGCTGATGGTCGAGCTGGGCGACGGTGTCGGTGTCGCTGTCGGCCCCCGCCTCCACCCGCACCGCCACCAGCCGCTGCATGGACCGCTGCCGGGCCAGGAACATGCGCCGCCCCTCATCCCCGCCGAGATCGGTGAGCAGGTCGAAATCATCGAGGCGGCGGCCGATTTCGATGCCGTCCGGCAGCGCGGGCGGTGCGGACGGCGACGAGCCGCCGTTGAACCGCCGCCGGATCTCCCCCGCGACCTCCGGGTACTCGGCGGTGAAGTGGTCCACGTCCAGCGGCCGGAAGCGGCTGCGCGCCAGGTACTCCTCGCACACCAGATCGGCGAAGGCCGGACTGTCCGACACCTCCGGGAATTCCGCGCGGTATTCGGTGATCCGCTTCTCGAGTCCGGCCCGCCGCCACCGCTGCCGCATGTCCACTCGCACCAGATCGGTGAGCACCGCGACCCGCACGGCCTCCGCGTCGGGCAGGTAACCGGCCAGGCACGGTGGTTCGCCGCGCTCGCCCCGCAGGGTGGATTCCCAATCGGCGGCGAAGCGGGCGATGGCTTGCGCCGGAAGCTCGCTCACGGTTCGGTACCGACCGCGTTCCCGGCCGGCCGGGCCGAGGACACCACCCGCTCGAGCGCCGCCAGGTCGGCCTCCAGCGCCCGGAACATGACGTAGACGGCCACGAACGCGGCGATCCCGCCCACGCTCAGGACCCGGACGGCGACGATCACCTGTGGAATGTCGTCCGGCGGCAGGAAGGTCACGCCCGCCACCGCCAGCAGCGGAATCGACGCTGCCACCGCCAGATACGTGGTGCAGCGGTGGCCCAGCCGATGCAGCCAGGCCGAGTCCTCGGCGCTGATGTCCCCGTGCCGCAGGAACATCGGGTAAATGCAGCGCACCAGATAGAAGGTGACCAGGAAGAACGGATACGCCACCGCGATGGCCCCGCACACCACCAGCGACACCAGGAAGTGCACGACTCCGCGCGCGGGCAGATCGCTGGCGGTGAGCCGCAGGATCAGCGGGAAGGTGACGCCGGCGATCACCCACAGCGAGAACACCACCGACGAAATGCGTTCGCCCGCGAGCAGTACGTCCGCGCGGGCCTTCCGTAGCGTGTCCGGGTCGTAGTCGCGCCCCTTGCTCAGTCCGCGCGGCACCAGGATCACGTACCGGCACAGGTAGGCGATGACGAGCGTGCCGAGCGGGAAGAACACCAGGTTCACCGTCGCCGTGGTCCAGGCGAAGGTGCGCATGGCCGATTCGGGCAGATGGCTGACGATGAACGCCTGATTGTGCGCGATGTTGTACAGCGAGGCCAGCGCGTTGGGTATCGCCACGGCCAGGGTGACCAGCGGAATCATCCACGGCCGCAGCCGCATTCGCCAGCTGCGCGGCGGCGGGTCGACCAGGTCGCGGGCGCGCTCGTCCAGGCACAGGTCGAGCTGGGTGGCCAGTTCTGCACCGCTGTCCCAGCGTTGCTCGCGGTCGGGCGCCAGGCAGGTGAGCAGGACGCGGCGCAGTGCGGCGGGGCAGTTGGCGGGCACCCGGTCGAGGGCGGCGGTGTCGACGCCGCCGCGCCGCCGGGCCAGCATGGCCTCGAGCGTGGTGCGGTCGCCGTGGTCGCCGGGCCCGGCGGTGGAGTCGTCGAAGGGTTTCGCGCCGGTGAGCAGCTCCCACAGCACCACGCCGAGGGAGAAGATATCGGCGCGGGTGTCGAGTTCGGCGGCGGTGGTGGCGGTCCCGGGATGGCAGGCCTCGAGCTGTTCCGGGGACATGTAGGACAGCGAACCGCCGAAGTACGAGACCGGGCTGGAGCCGTCGACGTTCCGGCTGAAACTGATATTGAAATCAGCAAGTTTCGGTACCGCCTCGGCGGTGAGCAGCACGTTCGCGGGCTTCACATCCCGGTGCAGCACCCCGTGCCCGTCCGCGTAGTCCAACGCCTCGGCCAGCCGACGCCCCAGCCACGCAACGGTTTCCGGCCAGCTCAGCCCCGCGATCTCCGCGCGCACACTGGAATCGGTGGGCCGGATCTCGCCCTTCTCCTCCATGGCCGCGTCCACCGCGTCCAGCAGCAGTTGCCCGCTGCGCTCGGCGGGCGGCGTGGCCCGCACCCAGCGCAGCACGCCCAGCAGGGTGCCACCGGGCAGGAACTGCATGTACAGCAGCCGCAGCCGCCGCCCGGATTCGGTGCGGATGTCCGACATCAGCCGCTGGTCGAAGACCCGCACGATGTAGTCGTGGTCGAGCTGGGCCAGGGTCTGCGGTTCGGTGCCGTGGTCGGCGGAGATCTTCACCGCTACCAGCCGCTGCAGCGACCGCTGCCGGGCCAGGAAGACCCGCGCGAAGGCCCCTGAGCCGAGGCTGGTGAGCAGATCGAAATCATCGATGCGCTGGCCGATCTCGATGCGGTCGAGCAGTTCGCCGGTATCGGGCGCGCTGATGCCGTCGGTGACGCGGGTGCGATCGGGCGGCGCACCGGCCAGCCGCGAGGGCTCGTCGAACAGCGTCGCCTCCCCCGGCTCCGGCACCCGGGTGGAGTCGCCGTCGAACGGGTTCGGGGCCTGGAAGGTCTCCTCGCCCGGCTTCGGCGCCGGGGCGATGGTGAAGTCACCGCGGGTCGACTCCTCGAGCAGCGCGCGGCGGGTGCTCTGGTCCTCGTCGTCGGCATTGAGCAGTTCCCGCAGCTGATCCGCCTGCTGCGGATACTCGCGCAGGCACTCGCGCGGATCCACCCGCTCGCCGCTGTGCCGCCGGATCACGAACTCCTCGTACACCAGCCCGGCGGGCAGATCCCGCGTGGTGAGTTCGGGGAATTCGGAACAGTATTCGCGCAGCCGCTTGGGCGCGGGCGGCTTGGTGCCGGGCGGGAGTCCGGGCCGCTGCAGCCAGCGGTGCCGCATATCCACCCGGATGAGCTCGACCAGCGCCCCGCGGCGCAGGGCGCTGGCGTCGGGCAGGAAGTCGGCGATGCGCGGCGGCGCGGCAGCGGTGTCCCAGGCCGCGGCGAAGGCGGCGACCGCGCTGAATTCCGTTCCGGCCGTGTATCCCCCGGAACGGTGATCGGAACCAGAAGTCATGTCCGCACCCACCTGGCTCGGCACGGATGTCGTCGATCCGCACTGTCGATCCTGGGATGTCGTGGATTCTGAGATTCGGACAAAGAACCCGCCACACCCGACACCATCATCCCCGACCAGTAGCGGGAATGATAACTTGCGGCTCACGAGCGGATCACCCGATTTCGACACGAGGCGACGGGGGAAGACGAGCATGTACGACGAGGGCACGGCGCTGACGGCCGATCGCGTCCAAGCCGAGACCACCGAGGAGGCAGCGGTGGCGAGCACCACGACCGATTCCGACAGTTCACCCGAATCCCGTCCGCCCACGGATCTGACCACGGCCGTCGGCATCGCCGCCGCCGTCCAGAACGGTTCCATCTCCCCCGAACAGGCCGTCGACGCAGCACTGGAGCGGATCTGCGGCCGGGACCGGAAACTGAACGCCTTCAGCCTGGTTCGCGAGGAGGCCGCCCGCGCCGAGGCCCGCGCGGTGGCCGAACGCCAGGACCTGGACATGCTGCCGCTGGCCGGGGTGCCGATCGCGGTGAAGAACAATATCGATGTGGCGGGTGAGGTGACCCGCGGCGGCTCGCTGTCCGGTTCGGACCGGCCCGCCGATACCGACCATCCCGTGGTGCGGCGACTACGGTCGGCCGGCGCGGTCGTCGTCGGCCTCACCACCGTTCCCGAATTCGGGCTCTGGGGCGCCACGGACGGCCCGGGCAGCATCACCCGCAGCCCCTGGAACACCCGCTACTCCGCGGGCGGCTCGTCGGGCGGTTCCGGCGCGGCCGTCGGCTCCGGCATGGTCACGCTCGCGCACGGCAATGACGGTCTCGGCTCGGTCCGGATCCCCGCCGCCTGCTGCGGTGTGGTCGGCCTCAAGCCCGGGCGCGGCCTGGTGCCCGCCGAGGTGGGCGTGGACTCCTGGGGCGGGATGACCGAAAACGGGGTCCTCGCAACGACTGTCGCGGACGCCGCGCTCATGCTCTCGGTGCTCGCGGACCGTCCCGATCTGGCCGATCTGGAGACCCCGCAAACTCTGCGCATCGGCCTGGCGACCGGTGCGCCCATGCCGCTGACCCATATCGACCTGGCCTGGACCGCCGCCGCCGACAAGGCCGCCGCGGCCGCCTCGCGGGCCGGTCACATCATCGGCGTGGCCGAACTCCCTTATCAGGGCGCGACTTTCGCGCTGACGCTGCGCTGGCTGGCCAATGCCGCGCGCGAGGCCGCCACGGTCCCGCATCCGGATCGCCTGCAGCGCCGCACCCGCACGCACGTCGCGCTGGGCCGGGCGGTGCTGAAGTCCGGGCTGCTGCGGCCGTCGCAGGTGGATCGGGTGGAGTCGCGGCTGCAGGACTACTTCGAGCGCTACGACGTGGTCATCACCCCGACGCTGGCCACCCCCGCGCTGCGCGCCCGGCGCTGGCACTCGCGGCCGTGGCTGGCTAATGTCCTTGCGAACGTGAAGTTCTCGCCGTTCACCCCACTGTGGAATCTGGTCGGCTGGCCGGCCCTGTCGATTCCGATGGGCGTGCACCCGCGCACCGGCACCCCGGTGGCCGCGCAGATCGCGGGCCCGCCCGGCAGCGAATCGACCATCCTGCGCCTGGCCGCGCAGATCGAGGCCGCGCATCCCTGGCAGCGCTTGGCGCCCTAGCCGCGGATACGCGAAAGCCCGAGCGGTGGCGGCAACCTCCGACCCTCTGCCGCCGCCCACCCGGGCGTCTGAATCGCTTACAGCGCTTGCTTACACGGCCGACGGCGCGGCCGCGACCGGTTCCTTCTCCGCGAAACCGCCCTCGAGCACGCGGGCCGCGAACTCCAGGATGGTCGGCCGGTCGTCGTCGGCGCGCCAGGCCACCGCGAGCTCGCACGGCGCGAGTCCGGTCACCGGGCGGGCGGTCAGACCCGGCCAGCGGTACATGGGGACATTGTTCTCGGCCAGCAGGCACACGCCCAGGCCGAGGCTGACGGCCTCGAGCCGCTCCTCCGCCGTGGCCGCCTCGGCGCCGATCCGCGCCTGACGTCCGCCGCGGGCGTCCGCGCCCAGCCAGAAGTCGCGTGCCGCACCGGCTTCGGCGGGCATGGCGATGAACGGCTCGTCGATCAGGTCGGCGAACTCGATGCTCTCCTGACCCGCCAGCGCGTGGTTCTCCGGCAGCAGCACCCAGCGCGGCTCGGTGCGCAGCACCTGCCAGCGGTAGCGGCTGGTGTCGGGCACCGGCAGCCACATCAGGGCCAGGTCCGCCTGGCGCCCGGCGAGCCCGCTGGACGGGTCGGTCCAGGACGCGGAGTGCAGGGCGAGCCGGTGGCCGCTGGCGCTCTCCAGGTCGGTGATCAGGCCGCGCCCGATGGAGGACTGGATGCCGACGCGCAGCACCTCACCGGCCTCCTGCAGGGCGACATTGGTGACTTCCCACAGTTCCAGGATCTTCCGCGCGCCTTCGAGGAGTTCCTTGCCGGCGACGGTCAGGGCCACGCTGCGCTGATTGCGGTCGAACAGCACGACGTCGAGCTGGCGCTCCAGCTGACGGATCTGTCGTGACAGGGTGGGTTGTGCGATGTGCAGCCGCTGGGCGGCGTTCGTGAAATGCAGTTCCTCAGCGACGGCGACGAAATACCGCAGGTCGCGCAAATGCGGGTCCATAGCCCCTTGCTATCAGAATCGGTCTTGATTTTCCAGCCGAATCCGACCCCAAAGTTTGCAGCGGGATCAGAAAACAGCCGTCAGGTTTGTTATGGACAGCATAGGACGCCCGCGAAACATTCTGTTAACCGGACTCGCGAATTCCTGGCCATTCACCGGAACTCACCCGCGCATCCCCAAGCGAACACTTGACCAGCAGTTACCCGAACCACATCCCCGCCCGAGGATCCGCCCGTCACGCGATCGCGGATCCCCAGCAACAACGCCCGCGCCGGGCGTATCTCTCAAACAAATCCGCCGAGTGACATTCCTCACATCAAGGCCGAAAGCCGCCCCGAATCTCGGTGGCGGCCTTCGAAGTTGCGTCGATCGTAGCGGCTACGCGCCGCCGTACACCTTCGGGTCCAGGGTGCCGATGTAGGGCAGGTCCCGGTAGCGCTCGGCGTAGTCGAGGCCGTAGCCGACCACGAACTCGTTCGGGATGTCGAAGCCGACGGCCATCACGTCGACCTGGGTGCGCAGCGCGTCGGGCTTGCGCAGCAGCGTCACCACCTCGAGCGAGGCCGGGTTGCGGCTGGACAGGTTGCGCAGCAGCCACGACAGCGTCAGACCGGAGTCGATGATGTCCTCGACAATCAGCACATTGCGGCCCGCGATGTCCTTGTCCAGGTCCTTCATGATGCGCACGACACCCGAGGACGAGGTGGAGGATCCGTAGGACGAGACGGCCATGAACTCCATCTGCGTCGGCACGGTGAGCTTCTTGGCCAGATCGGTCATGAAGAAGATGGCGCCCTTGAGCACGCCCACCAGCAGCAGGTCGCCCTCGGGGGCCCCGGCCGGGTAGCGCTTGGCGACCAGTTCCGCGAGTTCCTCGACCTTGGCG
Organism: Nocardia sp. JMUB6875; assembly: GCF_041154655.1. Lineage (NCBI taxonomy): Bacteria > Bacillati > Actinomycetota > Actinomycetes > Mycobacteriales > Nocardiaceae > Nocardia > Nocardia sp. JMUB6875. The sequence goes on along the minus strand of NZ_BAAFGR010000010.1, from coordinate 21,712 downwards.
GCGATCTCGTCCTCGCTGATCAGCACCGACGCGATGTCGTCCCCGTACACGTCCGCTGGTATCCCTTCAGTGATGTGTCGACCCGGCTGCGCATCGGCCGCGCGCGGGTTCACTCCGACCTGAGTATGAGCCTGCCATGTTCACGCGCGGCAACCAACCTGGTCCCGCCCGATGAACCGCCGACCGCGACACCGCCCTGTCCACGCCATTGTGTGACCAGCGCCTCGACCGCCCGTAAATTGCTGTCCGTCAATGATTTTGCGCCGTGCTCGAGCAGCCACCCCCGAATGACCCGTCGCCGCAGCGCGGGCGCGACAGTGGCGAGCGTCTCGATTCGGAGCGCGTCACCCGCCCGCGCGTCCGCCAGCAACTCTCCGGCGAGCCCGTCCAGCACCTCCCCGTCCTCCCGCAGCTGCGCCGCCGTCCGGGCCAGCGCCGCGGCCACCCCGCCCCCGAGCACCTCCTCCAGCAGCGGCAACACCTCCGCCCGCAGCCTGACCCGGGTGAACTCCGGCGCAGTGTTGTGCGGGTCCTCCCACGGATCCATCCCCAGATCTCCACAGAGCTCCCGGGTCACATTCCGCCGCAGCCCGAGCAGCGGCCGCCCCCACGGCGCATCGAACTCCGCCATGCCCTGAATCGACCGCGCCCCCGACCCGCGCGCCAGGCCGAGCAGTACCGTCTCGGCCTGATCATCGAGGGTGTGCCCGAGCAGCACCGGCAGCCCCTGCCGCGCCTCGTCGAGGGCCGCGTAGCGAGCCTGCCGCGCCGCCGCCTCGGGGCCACCCGGAGATTCGACAGTCACCGGCAGCACCTGCGCCGACCGACAGCCCAGCTTCAGCGCCTGCGTGGCCGCCCGGGCCGCCACCTCCGCCGAGCCCGCCTGCAAGCCGTGATCCACGATCAGCGCATCGACCGCGTCCGCCTCGGCGCATGCGGCGGCCGTCAGCGCCAGTGAGTCCGCGCCGCCGGAAAGAGCCACCGCGACGACGCCCTCGGGGGCGTAGCGCCCCAGCCACTCCCGCACGGCGCGCCGCATATCCAGCGCGGCACGCGTCTCGGGCAGCCGGGGCCGATCAGTCACGCCCAGATCGTCGCACGTGCCGGTCCGGCTGCCGATCGCGCCGGGCCACGATGGCGCGTTCGGATCCCGCACAGGCGCAATCGGTATCGCGCGATCAGCCCAGGACGCGGCTCACCCAGCGTTGCGGCTCGCCGATTTCGTCTGTGCGGGGCAGGGTTTCGGGTTCGGTCCAGATGGTGTTGAAACGCTGCATGCCGACGGTGTCGACGACCTCGTCCACGAACGCCTTGCCGCGCACGTACTGGGCGACCTTGGCGTCCATGCCGAGCAGGGCGCGCAGCAGGCGCTGAATCGGGTTGGTGGGGCGCTTGCGGCGCTGGTCGAAGGCGGAGCGGATGCGGGCGACCGAGGGCACCACGGCGGGGCCGACGGCGTCCATGACGTGGTCGGCGTGGCCCTCGAGGAGGGTGCCCAGCATGAGCAGCCGGTCGAGGGCGTCGCGCTGGGGCTCGGCCTGGGTGGCGCGCAGCAGCCCGATCACGCCGCCGGCCGCCGGGTCCTGCTCGCCGCGGCGGCGGGCCTGCACCGCCTCGGCCAGACGGGCCAGCATATCGGCGAGGGGTTCGTCACCCGCCTCGCCGAGCACCTCGACATTGCCGCGCATGTACTCGGCGATCCAAGGCGCGGAAGAGAATTGGACCCGGTGGGTGACTTCATGCAGGCACACCCAGAGCCGGAAGTCGCTGGGCGGCACGCCGAGTGCCCGCTCCACCGCCATGATGTTGGGCGCGACCAGCAGCAGGGTGCCGTCGGGCCCGGTGAACGGGTCGTACTGGCCGAGGATGGCCGTGGATAGGAAGGCCAGCATGGCCCCGGCCTGTAATCCGGCCGGTTTGCCGACGAATTTGCCGGTGGCCCCGGCCTCGACGCCGCTGCCGGTGAGCTGCGACATGGAGTCCGCGGCGGCCCGGATCCAGCCGGGCCGGTCCACGATCAGCGCGTCGGGCACCACCGAGCCGTCGTCCAGCCCGCTGACCTCGCGCACCGGTCCCTCGGCGCGCACCGAGGCGGAGGCGAGTTCGGCGACCGCCTGTTCGGCGGAGTAGCGCGAGGTCCGCGGCCCGGACGGCACCAGCGCGGCCCCGGTGCGCGCGGCCACGTTCCAGTCCACGACGCCGGTCAGCGGGGTGCGGCTCTTCCTGGTCGGTTCACGATCTTCCGAATCGGCGGGAGCCGAGGGGTTTTCGGGTCCGGTCATGTTCATCCACCCGTCAGGAGCAGCCACAGTTGCGCAGTGCGTTGGCGACGGCGTCCAGCGCGGGTCGGCTCACCTCCGGCGGCCGATCGTTGGACATGAGGGCGAACGTCAGTACCCGTCCGTCGCGGTCCAGCACATAACCCACCAACGCACTCGATACGGACAGAGTTCCTGTTTTCGCCCGAATCCAACCCGCCCCATCGCGATCGCGATCTACATAACGGTTCGCCAGCGAGCCGGTGCCGCCCGCGACGGGCAGGTAATCCAGCAGCGGCGCCAGCGGTGAGCCCCCGGCCTTGTCCGAGGCCGGATCGGCGGTCGAGTTGCCTTGCCCACCAGCCGAATTGCCTTGCGCATCAGCGTTGGCGGGCAGTGCGGCCACGGTCAGCACCCGGTTGAGCAGGCGCGGCGGAATGTGGTCCTCGGTCGAAAGTCCGCTGTTGTCCGAAATTTTCAGCCCGGCCAGATCGAAGCCCGCGGCCTGCAGCACGGTCGACATGGCGGTCACCGCGCCCGTGAAGGAGGCTTCCTGCCCGCTGGCCACCGCGACCTCGCGCCCGATGGCCTCGGCCAGCACATTGTCCGAGTGCACCATGGCCTGCAGCATGCGTTCGCGCAGCGGCGCGGACTGCACGGCGGCCAACTGGGCCGCACCCGCCGGGGCCGTGCCCAATGTCACCTTGGCCTGATCGACCCCGAGCTCGGCGGCCAGCTTCTTACCGGCGTCCAGCGCGGGAGTGGGTGTACGCGGCGAATACTCGACCAGCGGATCGAGCCGCCCGCCGTCGATCATCACCGCGTCCATGGGCGCGATGGATCCGCCCGCGATATCGGAGGTCTCCCACCCGGGCGCGAAGTTGGGCCCGGAGTAGGCGGAGTTGTCCACCACGATCGAGTCCACCCGCTGCCCCGACGCCTTGACCTGCGCGACCAGGTCCTGCAGTTTCGGCGCGTCCGGGTAGTAACCCTTGCCGTCCGGCTGCGCGGTGATGGTCGGGTCGCCGCCGCCGACCAGCACGATCTGGCCGGGCGTGGCGCCGGCCACGATCTTGGTGGTCAGCCGGTGGTCGTCGGGCAGGGCGAGCAGTCCGGCCGCGGTGGTCAGGATCTTGGCCGTGGAGGACGGGATCATGGCCTTGTCGGCGTCCATGGTCCACAGCACCTTGCCGGTGTCCCCGTCCGACACCGAGCCCGCGAAGATGCCCAGATCCGGATTCCCGACCACCGGCGCGAGCGCGGCGGTGAGACCGTTGGTGGTGGCGGCGGGTGCGGTCACCGGAGCGGGCGCGACCTGCGGGACCGGCTTCACGGGCCAGGGCGGGTCGGCGATCGTCAAGCCCCCGTGCCGGAATTCCTCGGTCCACGGCTTCAGGATCGCGACCACCGACGCGGCCGCCACCAGCACCAGGACCAGCACCGATGACACGATGATCCAGATTCTGCGGCGCCGCTTGGCCTCGAGACCACCGATGTTCTGCTTGTTCCGACCAAACACCTGCCGCTGTCTCCCTGATACCTGTGGTGGGGCTATGGCTACTGCTCGGGGCCCCGGGACGTCCCTGCCGAACCCACACACTCGCGGTCCACACTATCCTCGGTGCGCAGTCGTTCCCCCGAACGAGCTGGCGAGTCGGCAGCCCTACCGCCCACAGAAGGAGATGACGTGGAGTTCGACGTCACCATCGAGATCCCCCGGGGTCAGCGCAACAAGTACGAGGTCGATCACGAGACCGGACGCGTGCGGCTGGACCGCTACCTCTACACCCCGATGATGTACCCGGCCGACTACGGCTACATCGAGAACACCCTCGGCGGCGACGGCGACCCGCTGGACTGCATGGTGCTGCTGCCCGAGCCCGTGTTCCCGGGTGTGCTGGTCGAGGCCCGTCCGGTCGGCGTGCTCATCATGAGCGATGAGGCCGGCACCGACGAGAAGCTGGTCGCGGTCCCCAACAAGGACAAGCGCTGGGATCACATCCAGGACGTCGAGGACATCCCGGAGTTCCAGCGCAAGGAGATCGCGCACTTCTTCGAGCGCTACAAGGACCTGGAACCCGGCAAGTGGGTCAAGGTCGAGGGCTGGGAAGGCCGCGAGAAGGCCGAGAAGCTGGTCGACGAGGCGTACGCCCGTCTGAAGGAGCAGGGCGGCCACTGAGCCGTCGATGCCCGAAGGGGCGGTGCGGATTCCGCACCGCCCCTTCGCTTTATTCGGCGGTGGTCAATCCCGCCGTGGTGCGCAGCGGCACTTCGCGCCAGAACAGCACCAGCACGAATGCCACCAGAGTCACCGCAGACGTGGTAAGGAAGACCGTCGACAGCGAATCCGCGAAGCCGACCTTGAACGGTTGCGCCAGTACCGGATTGAGCTTCTGAATCACCGAACTGTCGTTCAGCACGCCCTGCACCGCCGAGGTGTCGTGGTTCAAAAACCCTTGCGACAAGGCCATATCCGCCGGATTCCCGTCGTGCGCGCCCTTCAGGACGGCCTGCTGGAACGCCGGATCCTTCCCGGCTTCGAGCAATTGCGAGCGGATGTTCGGCCCCAGCCGATCGAACAGGATCGACAGGAATACCGCCGCGCCCAGCGTGCCGCCGATCTGCCGGAAGAAGGTGGCCGAGGCCGTCGAAACCCCCATGTCCCTGGGCGGCAACGCATTCTGCAGGGCCACGATCAGCGGCTGCATGAGATTGCCGAGCCCGAAACCCACGCACAGCATGAACAGCACCACGATCCAGAACGCCGTATCGGCCTTCAGGTAGTGCAGCAGGAACAGCCCGACCGTGATCATGGCCGAGCCGAGCAGCGTGTAGATCCGGTAATGCCCGGTGCGCGAGATCAATTGCCCCGACACCACCGAGCCGATCATCATGCCGAGCACCATGGGGATCATCTGCAGGCCGCCCAGCATCGGGCTCGCACCCCGGTCGGCCTGCAAATACTGTGGCAGCAGCAGGATTCCGCCGAACATGCCCGCGCCCACCACGAACGAGATGACCACGCCGAGCGCGAAGGTCCGGTTCTTGAATATGCGCAGCGGAATCAGCGCGGCATCGCCCAGCGCGGCCTCCACGACCACGAAACCGACCACGCCGACCGCCGCGATGATGAAGCAGACCACCGATCGCACACTGCCCCAGCCCCATTGGCGGCCCTGTTCGGCCACGATCAGCAGCGGCGTGATGCCGAGCGCCAGGATGACGGCACCCCAATAGTCCACGCGGTCACGGGATTTCTCGACCGGCGGCAGGTGCAGCACCCGCGTCACCACGGCCAGCGTGAACAGCCCGATGGGCACGTTCACCAGGAACACCCAGCGCCAGCCGGCGATGCCAAGAATGCTGTGCTGTCCGGCGAACAGCCCGCCCAGCACCGGCCCGATCACGCTGGAGGTGCCGAACACGGCCAGGAAATAGCCCTGGTACCTGGACCTTTCGCGCGGGCTCACGATATCGCCGACGATGGTCAGCGCCAGCGACATCAACCCGCCCGCGCCGAGTCCCTGAATCGCCCGGAAGGCGGCGAGTTCGTACATGGACTGCGAGAACGTGCACAGCAGCGATCCGGTCAGGAAGATCGAGATGGCGGCCAGATAGAAGGGCTTGCGCCCGTACATATCCGACAGCTTCCCGTACAGCGGCGTCGCCAGCGTGGCCGTGATCAGATACGCCGTCGTGGCCCAGGCCTGCAGCGAATACCCGTTCAGGTCATCGGCGATGGTGCGAATGGCCGTGGACACGATGGTCTGGTCGAGCGCCGCGAGCAGGATGCCCAGCAGCAGCCCGCTGAGAATCACCAGTATCTCTCGATGGGTGAAGCCGTCCTCGCCGGTCGACTCGCTCACTTCGGATGTAGCCATGGAAAAACCTCCAGCCCCGCCCAACGATAGGCCGGGAACCGGAGGTATGTAATCCTTTTTCGGCTGAAGCCGAAGGGGCTACTTGCCTTTGAACTCGGGGGGTCGCTTCTCGAAGACGGCGGTGATCGCCTCGGTGAGGTCCTCCGAGGGCAGGAACGCGGAGTTCCACGCCGACACATAGCGCAGCCCGTCCGCTATCTTCCCGCGTTTGGGCTGGTCGAGGACATCCTTGATGCCCTGCACCACCAGCGGCGGGTTGGCCGCGATCTCACGAGCCATGGCGTGCGCGGCGTCGAGCACGGCCGCCTGATCCTCGTACACGTCGTTGACGAGTCCGATCTTCTCGGCCCGCGCCGCGTCGATGTCCTTGCCGGTGTAGGCGAGTTCGCGCACATGCCCCTCGCCGATGATCCCGGGCAGCCGGTGCAGCGAGCCGATGTCCGCGACGATCGCCACCTTGGCCTCGCGCAGACTGAACTGCGCGTCCGCGCTGGCCAGCCGGACATCCGCGGCGGCGATCAGGTCCAGCCCGCCGCCGATGCACCAGCCGGAGATGGCCGCGATGACCGGCTTGGCGCAGTCGGCGACCGCGGTGACCGAGTCCTGCATGCTGCGGACGTGCTTGAGGAAGTCGGTGCGCGGCCCGGCCAGCGCCTTGTCGGCCAGCAGCGGACCGAACAGCGGGCTCATGGCGGGCAGGTCCAAGCCGTAGGAGAAGTGCTTGCCGGAACCGGTGAGCACGATGGCGCGCACCTCCGGGTCGGCGTCGAGTTCGCCGAAGACGAGCGGCAGCTCACGCCAGAAGTCGGGGCCCATGGCATTGCCCTTGCCGGGACCGGTGAGCGTCACCTGGGCGATGTGGTCCTTGCTTTCGACCTCGAAAGCCTTCCATTCGGTCATCGGTCCAGCGTATCGGGGGTGCGGGCGGCCCGGCAGGGCGGTGTTAATGCTGTGCTAAATCTGCTGTGTCCCAGTCCCTTCCGGGCCCTTTCGGACGGACCATCAGAACCTGAGCACATTCTGTTCCTCTCGTTTGTGAGGTCACGATGTTGATGCATCACGGAATCGGCCTCGACCGCTTCAATTCCCTCTCCCGCCTGCGCGCCATCCACGCCCTGTACGCCTGCTGCTGCAATGTCACCTGGGCCCAGAAGATCGCCGACGGCCGCCCGTATCCCGGCCACGAGGCACTGCTCACGGCCGCCGTCGCGGAGCTGCACGCGCTCTCCCGGGTGGATCTGGAACGGGTCTTCGATTCCTGTGCGCACCAGGCCGTTTCGCGACACGGCGTCCCCGAGTTGGCCCCGATCGTGCGCGCCCGCCTGGCCGAGCTGCTCGGCCCGGAGGAGGGCTACCCCGACTACTGATCCCCCGCACATTCACCGCAATCGCTCTACCCTGGTTGCCATGCGCAGGTCGCTGCCACCGGTCGCGTCGAAGGTCTCCGATACTTTGATAGCGCGCGGCCATCACGGTGTGATCATCACTCAGCCCACTCCCACCCATACGGCGCAGGAAGCGGCCGAGGCCCTCGGCGTGACCGTCGGGGCCATCACCAAATCGCTGGTCTTCCTGCTCGACGACGATCCGGTCCTGCTGCTGGTCTCCGGCGCGCACCAGGTGAACCTGGGCCGCACCGGGCAGCGACTCGAGGGCACCCTGTCCCGCGCACCCGCGGCTATGGTCCGCGAGGTGACCGGGCAGCCCATCGGCGGCGTCGCCCCGCTCGGGCATCCCACCAATCTGCCCACCTTCATCGACAACGCGCTGGCGCAGCATCGGGAGCTGTGGGCGGCGGCGGGGCATCCGAACACGCTGTTCCGCACCACCTTCGGCGAGCTGGTGCGGATCACGGCGGGGCTGGCCATCGACGTGGACTGAGCTGGGACACCTGAGCGATTTCTAACAGCGCGGAATAACCGGGCGCTCGACCACGTAGGTTCGTGACGTGAGTGATTCACCGACGCCCGGCACCGAGCTACACGTGCCCGACGACCTGAGCGGCATAACCGCGCAGCAGTATCGCGCCGCCATGCGGCACTATCCGGCCGGCGTCACCATCGTCACCCTGAACTCCGACAGCGGTCCGGTCGGCTTCACCGCCACCTCGTTCGCCTCGCTCTCGGCCCAGCCGCCGCTCATCTCGTTCAATATCGCCGAGACCTCCTCCAGCCTGGAGGGGATGCTGCGGGCCGAATCGATGGTCGTGCACTTCCTGGGCGAGCATCAGAAGCATCTGGCGCAGCGCTTCAGCCGGTCCGCCGAGGAGCGCTTCAGCGACCGGTCGCTGTGGACCGAACTGAGCACCGGCGAGCCCGTGCTGCACGGCACCCCCATCTGGGTCCGGGCCACGGTCCACCAGCTGATCCCGATCGGCGATCACACCCTCGTCATCGGCCTGGTCACCCAGGTGCACGACAACACCGAGAACTCCCCGGCGGTCGGCCCGCTGGTCTATTACAACGGCGCGTACCACCGCGCGGAGATCGCCGACTGAATTACTAGGCGACCGCCGAGCCTGCGGTGCCGATGCCCAGCGCCGCCAGAATCGCCGCGCTCGCCTGTTCCAGCCCGGACCGGATCTTCGGCCGCTTCAGCAGGGCCACCGCCCGCGCGGCCGCCACCGCCAGCAGGATCATTTCGATTGCGGCGATGGTGGATTCGATCGCCCCGAGGGTGAGCGTGTTCGCGAACGTGACGTGGTTCAGGAACTGCGGCAGCACCGCGAGATAGAACAGTCCGACCTTCGGATTGAAGACGCAGGACAGCAATCCCGCGGCGAACGCCGAGCGAACCGTGGCGGGCTTGCCCTGCCCCGGCTCGACTTCCGCCTCGGCATCCTCCATCCGTGCCCGCCGATGATCGATCAGCGCCCGAATCCCCAAGTACAACAGGTAGATTCCGCCGATCACCTTCAGCGTGCGATAAGCGGTCGCCGACTGCTCCAGCAGCGCCGCCACTCCCGCCGCCACCACGGTCGCCCACACGATCCCGCCGAACGCCGAACCGATCGCCGCCGCGATCCCGGGTCGCGATCCGCCCATCGAAAACCGCAGTACCAGAAAGGTATCCGGGCCGGGCGTGAGCGCCAGTAGCACACACAACCCGATGAAACTCATCAGCAGCGGAAAACTCATGCCATCCATGGCAGCTCACGAATCCTGCCGGCGCAAGAGGTGCCGCCGTCGGCCCTGCCCCCGACGAACAGGGCCGACGCACTTCACCCGAATGGCGAAAGCCGCCGACCCGCCTGATGAACGGGACCGACGGCCGCCTGGGCTAGGGGTTTTCAGTTCCGCGCGCTGAACTCCGCGCCCAGTTCACGGAACAGATCGGTGTTCATCGTGAACGCCAGTCGCGCCTCGTCGAGCACGCGATCGACCTCCGAACCGTCAAGGGGAAGCTGGTCCAGGGCCTCGCGGTACTCGCGCTTGAACGCGGCCGGATTGGAGATGTCGTCGAAGACGTAGAACCGCACGCCGTCGCCCTTCTTGGGCAGGTTCCACAGCTTCTCGGCGGTGCCGCGAATGACCTGGCCGCCCGAGAGATCGCCCAGGTAGCGGGTGTAGTGGTGCACGACGTAACCGGCGGGCCACTCGCTCGCGCACTCCTCGATGCGCGCGGCGTAGGCGGCGGTGGCGGGCAGCGGGATCAGCTCGTCGCGCCAGTCCGCACCGCCGAGATAGGTCAGATCGGCCTCCAGCGCGGCCAGCCGCGCCAGTTCGGGTTTGACGAACGGACCCGCGACCGGATCGGAAGCCAGTGCGGCGGAATGCTTTTCGAGCGCCTCGTAGACGAACCAGAGCTGGCCGGTGTAGCGATTGAAGGCGTCGACGCCGAGCTGCCCGGTGAGCATGTCGCGCATGAAGGTGGAGTGCTCCGCCTCGTTGTGCTGCTGCTCGGTCGCGGTGCGAATGAGCGTCGAGAACGGGGTGCTGGTGTCCAACATGGTCGCGCTCCTCGTGATCAACTCCGGGGCACCCCACTTTGGCTACCCTAACTTTCCCTCCAACCGTACGCCTCAGCAACGATCTCGCGATTCGAACTTTGCGGCCCACCCGATCCAACTTTCGGATGATTTTTCCGGGACACCCGTGCCGTTCATCACAGCCCGGGCCGGGGTTGACAACACCCGAGCCGATCTGCCAACCTCTCAAATCAGGTCATGAGTACCAGCGTCAAGCCCCGGCTAGCTGGTCGGCAACCCTCCTCCGCGGTGGGGTGCTCCGGGTGACGACCGGGCCGTCGCCCGACCGGGTGCGGCAAGCGCGGACTCTCGATCGACCTCTCTCACCGATCGCGTGTCCATGAACCCGATGGGATTTCGTGATGACCGCATTCGCCGAACAGACCTGTGCCCCCCTCGCCACCGTTTCCGGCTGTGACCTGCGGGTGCCGCTGGTTCAGGGCGGGACGATCGGCTACGCCAACTTCGACTACGCCGCCAGCGCACCCGCGTTGAAGCAGGTCACCGACCGGGTCGCCGAGCTGCTGCCGTTCTACGCCAGCGTGCACCGCGGCGCGGGCTACGCCTCCCGGGTCTCCACCGACTGCTACGAGTCCGCCCGCGGTTCGGTCTCCCGGTTCCTGAACGCGGCCGACGACCAGGTCGTGGTGTTCACTCGCAACACCACCGACTCGCTGAACCTGCTGGCCTCGTGTGTTCCCGGTGACACCGTGGTGCTGGATGTCGAGCACCACGCCAACTTCCTGCCCTGGACCCGTAACGGCCGCCGGGTCGTGCCGGTCGCCGACACCATCGAGGAGACCATCCAGCGCCTGGTCGCCGAGCTGTGCTCGAAACCCGCTGCGCTGCTCGCGGTTACGGGCGCCTCCAATGTGACCGGTGAACTGTTGCCGCTGGAGCGGCTGGCCTGGATCGCGCACCAGTGCGGCACCCGCATCCTGGTGGACGCCGCCCAGCTGGCCCCGCACCGCCGCATCGATCTCCAGACCACCGGCATCGACTACCTGGCCTTCTCCGGCCACAAGGCCTACGCCCCGTTCGGCGCGGGCGTCCTGGTCGGCCGCCGCGACTGGCTGGACGCGGCCGAGCCGTACCTGGCCGGCGGCGGCGCGGTCCGCTCGGTCACCACCGACGGCGTCGACTGGGCCCCGGCCCCGCAGCGGCACGAGGCCGGTTCGCCGAACGTGCTCGGCGTCGCGGCCCTGGCCGCCGCCTGCGACGCCCTCGCCGAGCTGGACGAGACCACCGTCATCGAGCACGAGCAGTACCTGACCCACCGGCTGCGCTACGGCCTGAAAACCGTTCCGGGCGTGAACTTCCTGCGCGTCTTCCGCGACAGCACCGACGCCGTCGGCATTGTCGCCTTCACCATCGACGGGTTCGAGCCCGGTCAGGTCGCCGCCTACCTCTCCGCCGAGCACGGCATCGGCGTGCGCGACGGCCGTTTCTGCGCGCACCCGCTGCTTGCCCGCCTCGGTGTCGACGCCGCCCTGCGCGCCAGCATCGGCCTGGGCACCACGGCCGCCGACGTGGACCGGCTGATCGACGCCGTCTCCACCCTGGTCGAGAACGGCCCGAGCTGGAATTACGCCCGCACCGAGGGACATTGGAACCCGGTGCCGGAGACCCGCCCGTTCGGCAGTTCGGCCGAGGGCGCGGCGCCCTGCGGATTCTGAGCTACGCCACCAGGTATCGGGCCGCGAGTTCTTCGATCAGCGGATCGTCATCGGCCACGGCGTCCAGCAGGTCCAGGTCGTCCTGGACCGAGACCTGCCGGGTGTCGTCCTGATCCGGATCCGGCGGCCCGTCCTCGGCGAGCTGACGGACCAGCTTCTCGCGCACGCGTTCCTTCAGTGAGCTCATACGCAGAGCATGCCCCGCCTAAACCGGCGCTATCCAACTTCCCCACGGCGTGTTCCGCACAACGGTGAAGACAATGAGGAAGGCGAGCGCGATCCACATCGCCGACTTGGGCAGGACCTGCGGTAGTCGCGGCGGCGTCGGATTGCCGCGCCAGCCGCGCCGCAGCCAGGTTCCCCACCAGGCGATGAAGCCCAGTATCAGCGGCAGCAGCAGCACATTGCTGTGAATGGCGTCGAGGATGTGGCCTTCGGTGAGGTTGTGCAGTCCGCGCAGCCCGCCGCAGCCCGGGCACCACCATCCGGTCAATTCATAGAACGGGCAGTACCCGTACGCACCCGATTGATGGGGATCCCGGAAGTGCAGCAGCGCCAACCCACCCGCCACCGCGCCGCCCGCCAGCAGCGGTAGCCCGACGCCGAGCCACCGCGGGCGAGTGGGCGATTCGAGGGCCGCTGCCGTGGTATCCACGACCATCAACGGTAGCGGCACCACCGCCCACCTGCCAGGTCGCACCGAACTTCGCACTCCCGCAGCGGCGGTGGTTCACCGCACCGAGCGTTCGACCACGGGCGCCGTCAGCACCCCGGCGAGCATGTCGACGATCTCCCCCCAAGCCGCCACGTCGCCCGCGGTGACGCGCCCCGCCTCCACCGCGCGCTCATGGTCGGCCAGCAGCGCGAACAGCACCGTGGGCAGTGCCCGTAATCGCCGCAGCCGCAATCGTTTCGGCAGCTCGGTGAGTTCCCGCTCCAGCTGCCGCATGATCACCCGCACCGACGTGCGCCGCGCGGAGTCCAGATTGGCGGCGTCATTGACCGCCGGATGGGTGTGGATCTGTTCGAGAAACCGTGCGTAGTAGTGGATTCCGTGCCGGTCGCTCAGTTCCAGCATCGGAATCACCAGCGCCTCGAGCAGATCGTGCACACCGGTCGCGCCCGCGCCCGCCTGTTCGGCGAGCAGTTCCAGCCGCCGCACTTCCAGGGTGGCGAGCCGGTATTCGACCACGGCCAGGATCAGCCCGTCGCGATTCCCGAAGTGGTACTGGATGGCCGAATTGTTTCGCTGCTCGGCGGCCGCGGCGATATCGCGCAGCGGCACCGTCTGCCCGCGCTCGGCGATCAGCCGCTCGGCCGCGAGAATGATGCGCTCCCGCGCGTCGGTAACTCCCACAGCCTGCACGATAGCCGTTCACCAGCGCATAAAGAACTCCTCCTTGACGGTTAAGAATTATTGCTTAAAGCTCCTTGTGACTGTCGTCACCCAGAAGGACTGAATTCGCGATGATCCTGGACACCTTCCGACTGGACGGCCGCGTGGCCGTCGTGACCGGCGCGGGCCGCGGCATCGGCGCCGCCACCGCCCTCGCCCTCGCCGAAGCCGGTGCGGACGTGGCCATCTCGGCCCGCACCGAATCCCAGCTCGACGAGGTGGCGGGCAAGATCCGCGCCCTCGGTCGCCGCGCGGTCACCGTCCCCGCCGACCTGTCGGACCTCTCCGCCGTCACCGCCTTGGCCGAGACCGCGGCCGCCGAACTCGGCCGCCTCGACATCGTGGTCAACAATGTCGGCGGCACCATGCCCAACACCTTCCTCACCACCAGCACCGAATTCCTCGAAGAGGCATTCCGTTTCAATGTCTCCACCGCGCACGCCCTGACCCAGGCCGCGGTGCCGCACATGCTGAAGAACGACGGCGGCTCGGTCGTGAACATCTCCTCCCGCATGGGCATCTCGGCCGGGCGCGGCTTCCTCGCCTACGGCACCGCCAAGGCCGCCCTCGCGCATTGGACCCGGCTGGCCGCCACCGATCTGTCCCCGCGCATTCGGGTCAATGCCATCGCGGTCGGTTCGGTGCTCACCTCCGCGCTGGAAGTCGTTGCCCAGCAACCCGAGATCAAGAAGCAGATGGAGGACGCCACCCCGCTGCACCGCCTCGGCGAGCCGTGGGAGATCGCCGCCGCCATCGTCTACCTGAGTTCGCGCGCGGGCGGCTATGTCACCGGCAAGGTGCTCGAGGTGGACGGCGGCATCGATTCGCCGAACCTGGATCTCCCCATTCCGGATCTGTAATCCACTGAACTCCAGGAGCTTTCCCATGACCTATCGCGTAGTCCAGTGGAGCACGGGCAATGTCGGCCGCCGCACGCTGCGCTCCATCATCGCCCGCCCGGAACTCGAACTGGTCGGCATCTGGGTCTCCAGCGCCGAGAAAGCGGGTAAAGACGCCGGCGAGCTGGCCGGTCTCGACCGCGAAATCGGCGTCACCGCGACCCGGGACGCCGCCGCGCTGCTCGCCCTGAAACCCGACTGCATCATCCACACCGCCATGGCCGACGACCGGCTCATGGAAGCGGTGGAGGATCTGAAGACCTTCCTGCGCGCCGGCATCAATGTCATCTCCAGCAGCCCGGTCTTCCTGCAATTCCCCTACGGCACCCTGCCCGACGAGGCCATCGCCCCGATCATCGAGGCCGCCACCGAGGGCGGCGCCTCGCTGTGGGTCAACGGCATCGATCCCGGTTGGGCCAACGACTGGTTGCCCTTGCTGCTGACCAGCGGCTCCGAGCGGATCGACAAGATCATCTGCTCGGAGGTGATGGACTACTCCACCTACGACAATCCCAAGGTCCTGTTCGACATCATGGGCTTCGGCAGCGCCCTGGCCGAGCTCCCGCTGCTCCTGCAGCCGGGCGTCCTCACCCTCGCGTGGGGCAGCGTCATCCGCCAGCTCGCCGCCGCCCTGGATATCGAACTGGATTCCGTCACACAGCATTTCGAGCGGCTCCCCGCCACCGAGGAGCTGAAGGTGGGCAGCCACACCATCGCCGAGGGCACCGCCGCCGCCCTCCGCTTCCAGGTGCACGGCGTCAGCAAGGGCCGCGAGATCCTCACCCTCGAACACACCACCCGCCTGCATCCCGACCTGGCCCCGGACTGGCCGCAACCGGCCGGAAAGGGTTGCTACCGAGTGGAAGTCCAGGGCGAGCCCGACTACCTCCTCGACCTCCAGCTCTACAGCAACGGCGACCACGCCGAGGCGGGCATCGTCGGTACGGCGGCCCGCCTGGTCAGCGCCGTCCCGGCGGTGGTCGAGGCCCGGCCCGGGCTGCTGACCGCCATGGACCTCCCCCTCACCACCGGCCGCGGCCTGGTCTCCTGACCCTCACCACACCCGATACGGCACCGTGGCGGCGTAGGCATTCGTGCGATCCGCCACCACGGTCAGCCGCAGCCGCCACTCCCCCGCCAGCGGCACCCGCACCGGCCTGGACACGAAGTGATCCGGGCCGAGCTCGACGGGCTCCACTCGCCGGAACACCACCTCGACCGGACCGGCTGCGTCGCCCACCCGCTCCAACCGCCCGGTCACCTCGAGTGCGTCGACGGCCGTTCCGGCCGAATCCCGCAGCCGCACAGTGAATTCCTGCCGCCCGGCATGGGCTCCGTCCACGTCCACCTCGGCCCGCAGCGGCCCGACCACCGCGTCCAGCCGCACTGCCGGATCGTAGGTGTCCCGCGCGGGCGCGACCCCGGTCAGCAACGCGGTCACCACCAACACCGCGACCTGCGCTCCCAACTCGAAACGCACCGCCCGCGGCCCGCTACCCGCTCGAGCCGACCCCCACCAGCGAAACCGCCTCGCCGAGCCCGTATCCGGGCCGGAGACCGCAATCCACCGCACCACCAACGCCGTTCCCACCGCGATCGCGACCAGCGCGATTTTCACCAGCAACAGCAGCCCCCACGAGGTATGCCACAGCGCCTCGACCGGACTCACCGCACGCCAGCTCTGGAACACCCCGCTGACCACCAGCACCGCCACCGCCCCGGCCGCGACCGACCCAAACCTCGCCACCACCTCGGCTCGCCGCGATGTGCGCCAGGCCAATCCGACCAGCGCTACACCGCCGACCCACAGCGCCATGGCGATCACGTGCAATACGCCCGACGTCACTGCTGCCCAACGGTATTCACCCGCGACCGCATGGCCGGAGGCTGCCGTGGACAGCACCACAATCCCGCCGCCGGCTAACGCCGCCGCCGCTGAAACGCGTGCCGGAGCGACATGGCTGCTCTGCGGCACCTGCCGGTAGCTTCGCTCGGCCCACCCCGCGAGCACTCCCGGTGCGGTCGCGAAGTATGCGAGGGCTGACGCGCCCACCGCCCTGGCCAGTAGCGCCGCGCCGACCAGTGAGGTCGCCGACTGTATCCAGACCCCTCGTTCGCCCCAGCCCGCCGCACCCCCGAGTCGCCCGGGGAGGACGGCGAAGGTCGCCAGCGCGGTGACGACGGTGGTGGTCGCGCCGAGGCGAACAAGCTGAGCGATCGCCCTTTCCCGCGCCGCATTCGGCCACACCAACCGTGCCGCGAGTGGAATGCCGACGGCCAATGCGATTCCCGCGTAGCCGAGCGCCGTCAGCAGTCGCACCACCGCCTCCAGCGCGGCGATCAGCGGATCGGGTGGAGCGTCCGTGACCGTCAGGTCGGGCGGGACGCCGATCCCGAAGACGATCGAACCCGCCACCACATGACCGTCGGCCGAGAGTAGCGACCAGCCGAGCAGGTAGGTCCCGTCGGCGAGGCCGGATCGCAGTGGCACCACGATCGTCCGGCCGCCGTCGGAGCTCTCGGTCGCACCGCCATCGGCGCGCGCCCCATCGCGGTCGGTGACCGTGACCGCGTTCTGCGCCGCCGTCACCGGTTCGTCGAAGGTGATCGATACTCGCGCGGGCGAGTGCTCCACCATCGCCCCGTACCCGGGGTCGCTGCCCACCAGCACCGCATGCGCGAATGCCGGTGCGGCACCGGAGAACAGGCCGGTTATCCCCAGCCCCAAGGCGAGCAGTAGCGCGACGACCGCCCGTCTCGCGATCATTCCCGAGTGCGGAAGCGCCGGAATTTCGGTGCGGCGGACAAGGCCAGCGCACCGATGGCGACGACCAGGGCCACCTCGGCCAGTCGGCGCTGCGTGCGTGAATCCCGGTGGGCCGATGCCGTTTCCGGCGCGGCGGCGGGCTGGCCGTGCGCACCGTCGTGCGCGGCCGACAGTTTCAGAACCGGGGCGGGTTTGTCGGGAGCCGTGCCGTCGGAGGACCGCTCGATCCAGGACACCACGCTGCCGTCGCTGTAGGTCTGAATGGCCGGGAACACGAGTTCGGCCGTGTGCGGCAGCGGCCCCACCTGCAGTTTGAACTCCCCGAACTCGCCGGGGCGGATCGCGACGCCCTCCTTCGCGGTGAAGGTGACGCTGGAAACGTAGTCGGTGACCTTGCCGCCGTGCCCGTTGTCCACGGGTGTGGCCAGGGTGGCGCGCTTCTGCGTCACATCCCATCCGGCGACGGCCTCATTGCGCACGACTGCGAGCGGATGATCCTGCGGCAGTGTGATTTCCAGCTTCACGGTGCCCGCGGTCGCCGACTCGGTCGGCACCCGCACCGTCACCACCGCGAACCCGCCCGGTTCGGCCTCGGGCGCGCTGACCCCGACATGCGCCGCGGCCGTCCCGGCTCCCAGGAGTCCGAGTCCCGCGACGAGGCTCGCGGTGGCGGTCAAACGTGCGAATGTCACTGTGTTTCTTTCTGTTCTGTGTTCTCGATGAGTCGTGCGCGGTCGACGACCGCGATGGCCCGGCCCTCGTGTGCGATGACGATCGGGCCCGGATGGTCGGCGATACGGGCGAGGGCCCGCGCGAGCGGTTCGGTCGTGCCGACGAACGGCAGTGCCGCGCCGAGATGCTCGGCGACCGGGTCGGTCTCGGGTGCGGCGGCCAGGCTCTCGGCGGTGATCGACCCGAGCACCTCGGCCACCACGGTCGGCCCGGATGCACTGCGCTGCAGGACAACCGGCAACGCGGCTCGATCACCGAGCAACGCTCGTGCCTCGGCCAAGGTCGCGCCGGAGGGCACGGCCGCCAGATCGGTGTCGAGATCGAGTTCGCTCACCACCGCGCCGACGGTCGGCCCGTCGACTTCGCCGGTGAGCGGAAAGCCCAGGCTCCCAAGCCATTCGTCGTTGTAGTACTTCGACAGGTAGGCCTGCCCCGAGTCCGGCGCGACGACCACCACCACATCCTCGGGCCCCAGTGTCCGCGCGATCCGCAGCGCCGCCGCGATGGACGTCCCCGACGAACCACCCAGCAGCAGGCCCTCTTCCCGCGCGACCCGGTGCAGCACCCGCAGCGCCTCGGCATCCGGAATCCGCTCGATCCCGTCCACCACATCCGTGTGATACGACTCCGGCCATTCGTCGACCGCGGTCTCCGGATGCAGGAAGTGCCCGACCGCCTCGACGTACCAGATGCGCCCGTCGCCACCGCCGTACACCGAGGTCACCGGGTCGGCCCCGATCACCCGCACGGCGCCGCCGGAGGCTTCCTTCAAGTACTCGCCGGTCCCGGTAATGGTCCCGCCCGTGCCCACGCCCGCCACGAAATGCGTGACGCGCCCGTCGGTCTGGTCCCAGATCTCGGGTCCGGTGGTGGCGCGGTGCGCGGCCGGATTGGCGGGATTGTCGTACTGCCCGGCGAACCACGCCCCCGGAATCTCCGCGGTCAGCCGCAAGGCCACCGACCGCAGATGCTCGGGATGATCCACCGGCCGCAGTCCCGGCGTCTCGTGCACCTCGGCCCCGTGCGCCCGCAGCAGCGCCTTCTTCTCCTCGCTCACCCGGTCCGGCACCACGACCACCGTCCGGTAGCCGCGCGCCGCCGCCAATGCGGCCAGGCCGAGTCCGGTATTGCCGGAGCTCGCCTCGACCACGGTTCCGCCGGGTCGCAGTTCCCCGTCCCGTTCCGCCGCCAGCAGCATCCCGAGCGCGGCCCGATCCTTGACGCTCCCACCGGGATTCAGGTATTCCAGCTTGACGTAGACGGTGGCCCGGATATCGTCGGTCACCCGGTTCAGCCGCACCAGCGGCGTATGCCCGATCGCGTCCGCGACGGAGTCGAACACGCCCGCGGCTCGCGTGGTAGCACTGGTCATGCGGCAGCCCTGCCTGTCTCGCCGAGCGCGGTGAACAGCTCTCGGCGCAGTCGTAGATACTCGGGATCATCGTGATCACGCGGGCGCGGCAGCTCGATCGGCAAGTCGCGCACCACTTTTCCGGGCCGCGGCGTGAACACCACCACCCGGTCGGCCAGCCGCAGCGCCTCGTCGACATCATGGGTGACCAGCACGGCGGTGAAACGATCACGCTCCCACAACCGCGCGATCTCACCCTGGAGCGTGGCGCGGGTCAGCGCGTCGAGCTTGCCCAGCGGTTCGTCCAGCAGGAACAGCCGCGGCGAATTCACCAGCGCCCGCGCCAGCGCCACCCGCTGCGCCATACCGCCGGACAGCTGCGCCGGATAGGAATCCCGGAAGCCGTGCAGTCCGACGAGTTCGAGTGCCTCGGCGATCCGCTCGGTGTCCAGCGCGCCGCGCGCCTGTGGTCCGAGCGCCACGTTCTGCTCGACCGTCCGCCACGGGTACAGGGTCGGATCCTGAAACATCAAGGCGCGGTGCGGATCCGGCCCGGTGATGGCCTGCCCGTCCGCGAGCAGCGTGCCCCGCGACGGCCGTTCCAGTCCGGCCAGCAATCGCAGCAGCGTCGATTTTCCGCACCCTGACGGCCCGAGCAACGCCACGAACTGCCCCGGCTCGATGCGCAGCGAGATATCGGTCAGTACCCGCAGCCGCCCCAATTCCTGCGCCTGGGTCGGCACCGGCGCGGGCCTACCCAGCACCCGATCCAGCACGGTGCGCTTGCGCGGCCCGGCCACCGAGAACTGGTGTGACACACCGTCGATGTCGATCGCGATCCCGTCGCTCACCATCGCACCAGATCCTTCTGCCAGGCCAGTGCGCGATTGCGCAGCCGGAGCAATCCGACGATCGCGGTGCAGCACACCACGATCATGATCACGATCGCCGCGTACATGCGCGGATAGGCGGCCCAGCCCTTGGTCCACTGGATGTACCAGCCCAGCCCGTTCTTCACGCCGAGCAGTTCGGCCACCGCCAGCGCGGTCAGCGAGGCGCACAATCCCATGAACAGGCCGGTGAAAATGCTCGGCAGCGCGCCCGGCACCGCCACCCGCCAGATCAGGAAGCGATTCGACGCGCCCAGTGTCTGCGCCACATCGAAATACCCGCGCGCCACGCCCGAGACGCCCACCCGGGTGAGGAACGAGACCGGGAACCACACGCCCAGCGCCACCATGAAGACACTGCCGAGATAGGTGCTCGGGAACAGGATGAACACCAGCGGCAGAATGGTCGCCGGCGGCACCGGCCCGAGGGTCAGCAGTATCGGATGCGTCCAGTACGCAACGTTTTTCGACCATCCGGTGGCGATCCCGGTGAGCAGCCCGCCCACCGCGCCGATCGAGAATCCCGTCACCAGCAGCAACAGCGAATGCCAGGTGCACGACAGCAACAGGCCGCCGTCCTCCCAGAACACCAGCAGCATCTGCTGCGGTGACGCGAAATGGGGCGGCTCGAGCCAGCCGGTCTTCGCGGTGCTGTACTCCCACACCAGGATCCACGCGGCGACCACGCCGATCCAGGGCGTCCAGTGCCGCAACCGCACCGTGGCGGCGCGACTGTTGAAGGCGATCACCGCCCAGGCGGTCAACCCGAAAGCGGCTGTCGCGAAGATGATTCCGGCCGCCGTCGGCGCGGCGGCCGTGAGCCGATCCGGCACCAGAAGTGTCACGGTCGCCGTGAGTACCCACAGCGACCAGGCCGTCACGAACCCGACGGTCGGCGGGTACCGGACCGCGCCAGCGACCGGTGCCGCCGTCTTCTCCTGGCCCGCAACGGTTTCCGCCGGAGCGGTCGTCACCACGTCAGCCCCAGATCGGCGTACACCTTGTCGGCGAGCCGCCGCGCATCGGTCTTGCGATCGAGATACCCGGTCTTGGCGAACTTCTCGATGCCCGGCGTGATCTCCGGCTTGAACTTCACCGCGGACGGGTTGTAGCCGTAGGTCTTCAGCGTCGATTCCACGACCGTGAGATCCGCCGCCACATACTTGTTGTCCACCTCGAGCGCCGCGGTCCGGCTCAGGTTGGCGCCCACCCAGCGGCTGCCCTCCGCCCAGGCCGTGACCAGCGCCCGCGCGGTCTCCGGATCCTCGCGCAGCAGCTTCCCGTTGACGGCGGTCGCGCAGCAGAACAGCTCGCGATTCGCGCCCTGCTGATTATTGGTGAGCTCGCGCGCCTTGCCCTTCAGCGTCGGCAGCAGCGCGTTCGGGTCACTGCCCGCGACCGCCTGGATCTCGCCGCGTGCGAGCGCGTCGCCCAGCTGGTCGCCGGGGAACACCCGCCACTCCACGTCCTGACTCGGGTTGATCCCCGCGTCGAGCAGGTCCAGGGAGAAGAACGACATGGACGAATCGCCGATCGCCGCGACCCCGATGGTCTTGTTCCGCAGCTCCGCGATCGACCTGATCGGGCTGTCGGTCGGCACGATGATCCGCAGGCACCCCTCGTGCAGTCCGGCCGCCAGCTTGGCGTCGATCCCCTGCTCGATCGGCTTCAACCAGGAGAAGAAGATTCCGGGCGCGGCATCCAGCTTCCCGGCCCCGACCGCATCCTTGATCTCATCGGACCCGGTCTTGATCACCTCGACCTTCAGTCCGTGCTTCTCGAAGATCCCCTGGTGCACCGCCGCGAACAGCGGCGCCTCACGGATCCCGCCCCCGAACCCGATCTTCAGCGCCCGATGCACCGGCCCCGACCCCGGCGTCCGCCGCGTCGTCAGC